>CATLEQ010000390.1 GCA_949915905.1 uncultured Lachnospiraceae bacterium
CTGAATAATACTCCCCGTTTCTTCCGGAATACGGAGTCCTATGGATGTTCATCGACGGGGCATACCAGCCGACCAGGCCGCCAAGCACCGCCTCATTGCCAATCATCACGCCATATTCATAGGCCAGCTCCTGGTTCCACGTCTGCGCGAGCGTCATGGAATTGGGGAAAAATTTTCCGGTTCCGCCATAGACCAGGCCCGCAGCGGTATCCCCGTCCATGCAGTACGGCATGTTCACGGAATCAATCGCCTCGATGCCATAGCCGGAAACGCCAATCGTCCGCTCATACTCTTCCTCGGTCAACTGGTCGAGCAAATCCTCCCACAAAGGATCATCATACTCCTTACCGCGCATCTCAATCAAAGAATGCCCGTTTTTCTTTCCGTAAACAATCGTGTCGTCAAAATCCGTCTGATCCATCGGATTTCCCGAGTCAAAAGAATCGAGCTTCTCTAACTCCTCGTCCGTTATCATTTTTCCGTAAACGTAGGATGCCGGGATGCCGTGTTCCGTAATGCCGTTAATTTCGTTCCCCCACGTACTGATTTCCGACATCGGCTCCCCGTCATGCTCAGGAAACGTCCCCGTCCAATCCATACGGCTCAAATAACGGACATCCCCTCTCGCCTCGTCCAAATGATTGGTAATCTCCACCTCACTGTAGCTATCAAAAGCATAAGTCTTCTTATCCACCTTCGTGTTTTTCGGCACATAAGAAACCACCATGGATTCCTTTCCTTCCGCGCTCATCCCGTCGTCCATCGTCTTCCCCCTTGCCGCCAGCACGTTATTGACCGCCTCATGGGCATTTCTGGCCGCGGTAATCAAATATTCCCCCGCATCCAAAATAAAGGTGCGGGCATGATTCGCGTCATAGGCCTTTAGCTGCTCCTCGCAAAATGTAACCGTCACGGTTTTCTTCTCTCCCGCCGCCAGCACGGGTGTCTTGGCGTAGCCGACCAACTGTACCGAAGCCTTCTCCACCCCGTGCTTCTGGTCATATTTTGTATAGGGGCTTTGTATGTAAACCTCCACCACGTCTTGTCCCGGAACGTCGCCTACGTTTTTCACCTCGACCGACACGCTGCACTCCTTGCCCTTCCAGGCCACGGACGGACGACTCCAATCAAACGTCGTATAAGAAAGCCCGTACCCAAACGGATATACCACCTCGTCCTGATACACGTAATCCCCGGCATTCCCCCGCTTCAGCACACTATCCTCATAGCGCGTTTCATAATACTTGTATCCCACGTAAATCTGTTCCGCATAGCTGACGTAGTTGTACTTGCTCTGCGTCCCGTCCTCTTTATAATAGGCATAATCACCAAAATTCTGCGCCGCCGGGGATGCAAGTGCCTTTACGGCAAATGTATCCACCGTGCGCCCGGACGGATTGACCTTTCCCGTCAAAATGTCCGGCAGTGCCGTCAGGCCGTCCGGTGCCAAAAGCACCGACGTAATGTTTGGAAAATCTTTTAGCCATCCAAGCTCCAACGCCGCGTTTGAATTCACCACCAGCACGACATTGGAAAAATGCTCATTTAAATACGTCAGGATTTCCAATTCCACCGAATCCGGCTCCAGATAGCTTTTCGCCTTGTCCTCCAAAACATCCGTGTGCCGGTACATGGAACGCGGCATGTCACGTCCCTCTCCCGCCACCCGCTTCAGCACGTAGATCGGAACCGTGCCGGAAACACTCTCCAACACGTTCTTGTGTGCCTGCAAGACCGACAGCGGACATTCGTTGATTTTAAAGTCCTCGTCGTCACCAAAACCAACGGAGCCCCTTCCCAGGCCATAGGAAGAACCCGCCCCCTTGCTGTAAAATTTCCACAAGGTCTCGTTCACCTTCATTCCGGCATCTTGGAAGATTGTTTTCAAATCGCGGCCGCCCATCAATGTCTCTTTCACTTTCACGGTCACGGCGTTCCTGCTAAACAGACTGACCGTTTTCTCTGCCCCAATCGGCAGGGCATGATTTTCATTTTTCAAAAGCACGATGCCCTCCCCGGCAATTTTTTTGCCCAGGGCATCCTCCGCCGCCTTAATGGCCTCCTTTGAATACTCCGACCGATAATAGTCCAAATTCAGACCTGCGCAGTCCACATTTGCATAATCAATCTGAACCTTGTTCCCTCCCAGGACGTTATCCATCATCCTCCTGTTTTTCTTTAACGGCCCGTTCACCGCCGCCAGCACTCCCGCATTTGCCCCCACGGACAATGCGGCCGCCGCCGTTTTCCACACTTTCTTTGCCATCGTACCCATCCTTTCCCACTATTTTCTTTCTCTTGTTTCTGCCTCGTCCCGCCTAAGCTTCTATCTTGCTCTTCATCTTACCATGTTTCTCGTCTTCTCATTTCTTTCTCTTGTTTCCACCGTGCCACACGCCTTGCATCACCCGCAGTGCATTTTTCGACTGAATCTTGTCAATCTGCCTGGGCGTGATATTTTCCGCGGCAAACGCGTCCCAGACGGATTCCATCTCCCCGACATGTGAAATGTACCCGGGAGCGTCTTCCTTCTCAAATCCGTCAAAATCCGTGCCGATTGCCACGATATCCTCCCCCGCCACGTCTATCATGTGCCTGGCATGTCTGGCAATGTCGCGCAAGGCAATTCCTTCACGCCCTCTCTCTTCCTTAAGAAACGCCGGATAGAAATTGAGCCCCGCCACCCCGCCTTTTTCCGCCAAGGCTCGAAGCATCTCGTCCGTCAAATTGCGCGGATGGCTGCACAATGCCCGGCAATTCGAATGCGATGCCACGATAGGTGCCTGACTATACTTGATGCAATCCCAAAAACCGCCGTCGGACAAGTGGGATACGTCAACAATCATGCCCAGCTCGTTCATCCTTTGTAGCACGCTCCTCCCAAAAGGCTTCAAACCGCTTCGCATTATCCTCTCGTCCCGGCTGTTTGGATACGCCAGACAATTCTCATAATTCCATGTCAGCGTAATCAGGCGAATTCCCTTTTGGTACAATTCGTCCACCCGCTCGATGTTCCCGTTCAAAACGCCGCCCTCTTCCACAGTGGCCACCGCCGAAATCACATTTTTCCGCTGGTTCTCCAAAATATCCTGATAAGAAAATACCTGCTTAAGCCCGTCGCCTTGCTCTGTTTCCAGCCGCCTTTGCATCTCAAGCACCCGCGCATAGGCCCGCTCCCATGTCCCTTCACTTATCCTCATACCTCCATTTACCGGCGGCCGCGCCGCATCGCCCTCTCCTTGCACACTTCCCCCATGCGCCTCCCGTCGCTCTTCTTCCCACTCCTTCGCGTCCACGAAGCAAGCAAAAAACTGCACCATCGTTTCCGCCTGCCGCATCCTCTCCACGTCCACGCAGAGATGGTTGTGAAAAAGACTTTGTCCCTCCCCGTCCCTTTGCAATTCATAAATCGTGTCACAATGCATGTCGACAAGTTTCAATTCGTTCCACCTCTTCCTGATGATACACAATTCCCCGACTTTCTGCCCGCGGCCGTTGCAAGTTTCTTTTCCGGCATTTTCCCGCCGGCATCCGCGAGAACTTCCTTATAACATATCTCTTTTTTCCCAAAATATGTATATTTTT
>CATLEQ010000391.1 GCA_949915905.1 uncultured Lachnospiraceae bacterium
GTCAGATGTCCAGCGAATTGGATAATCGGCCAAGGGCGCATAATAAGGAGAAGAATTACATTTTGTGGGAGGGGACGGCAATCCCGTTTTTAGTTGACCTGGGCGTGATGACGAAGGAGGGGACAATCGTCAGGTCAAAATCCGACAAGTTCCGTCAGATTAATCGTTTCCTGGAGTTTGTCGAGGACGTTTTGCCGCATCTGGCGAAAGACAGGGAGGTCACCATCCTTGATTTTGGATGTGGAAAATCTTACCTGACTTTTGCCATGTATTATTATCTTCACGAGTTGAAAGGTTATGATATAAGGATTATCGGCTTGGATTTGAAGCAAGACGTGATAGCGAAGTGTGCCCACCTGGCAGAAAAGTACGGCTATCACAAGCTGACATTTCAGCTGGGGGACATTGCACGGTTTACGGGCGTTTGCGAGGTGGACATGGTCGTGACGCTTCACGCTTGTGACACGGCTACGGATTATGCACTGGCAAAGGCAATCGGCTGGAATGCGGAAGTGATTTTGTCGGTGCCTTGCTGCCAGCATGAATTGAACCGGCAGATACAAAGCGAGGCGCTTTCGCCTATTATGGATTACGGGATTTTAAAGGAGCGGTTTGCCGCGCTTTTGACGGACGGCTTGCGGGCAAAATATCTGGAGAGTATGGGATACGAGACGCAGGTGCTGGAATTCATTGACATGGAGCATACGCCGAAAAATATTTTGCTTAGGGCGGTAAAAAGCAGGAAAATGAACACGGTGCGCATACAGAAGTGCAAGGACGAAATTCGCGCGTGTGAAATGTTTGTAGACGCGAGGCCGACATTGGGGAGGTTGCTTGAGGGGGAATAGACGCGGCGGTGAGCATGCCGCGGTCATGGACGGCGCGGCAGGGCTTTCGGATGGCAGCGGTCAGCGGTTGCGGATTAGAGCGAGAGCGGAATTAAAAGGGGTAATTTTATGGGTAAGACTTCGGAAAGTAATGGAGCGGGAAATATAAGGCGAAGAGGACGGAAAAGGACAAGCCAGCGTGCAAAGGCGCAGTCGAAGCCGCAGGGGACGGGTCAGCAAACAAAAACGCAGTCTCAGCAACGGCCGCAGGACGTGAAGTGGCAGCCGCCGGAGAAAAAGGGCGGAAAGGGACGTGTCATTTTGATTGTGGCGGCAGTGCTCCTGGCGGTGGCCGTGATTGCATTTGCCGTGGTGTATTATGTGAGGCAAAACGAGGAGCCGCAGGAAGTGAAGGACGGGCCGACGATTCCGAGAGTGTCATTTTACGTGGGGGAGCACAAGGTCAATACGTTGGCGGGATATAAGGCGGAGATGGACATTCCGTCCATGCGCGACACGATTACCCCGACGGCGAAGGATGGACAGCTTAAGATGGAAATTGAGTCGGACGGGCAGGAGCTCGGGGCGCTCAAATATGAGCTTCGCTCCTTGAACGGAAGCGAACAGTACACGCAGACGACGATAAGTTCTCTCGGCAGCGTGGGTTCTTCGACATTTACGTTGAACCTGCGTGATATTTTGGAGCGCGACGTGCGTGAGGCCGTGCTCGTAATTACCCTTCAGGTGGGGGAGCAGGAGGTTCATTATTATACGAGGGTGGCGCGCCCGCAGGATTTGACGACGACGGAGTGCCTTGAGTTTGCGAAGGATTTTCATGAGAAGGCATTTAATAAGAAATCGGGGGCGGAACTGGAGACCTATTTGGAGCCGGGCGAGAAAAGTGACAATACGACGTTGCAGACGGTTAACATTTATTCTAACGTGTACCATATTCGTTGGGGAGAACTAAAACCACAGATGTTTACGGAACCGGAATGGAGCATCAAGGAAAGCAACACGGTCTACTCGTCCATACTTGCCAAGTACCAGGTGATTTGCGCGGGAGATAACGGGGAGCAGGAATTATTTAACGTAAGAGAATTTTTCCGGGTGCGAAAAGACGAGGACGAGGATAAAATGTACCTGCTCGATTATGAGCGGACGATGAGCCAGGTGTTTAACGCGAGCAATCAGGCAATCAGCGGTACCGGCATTCGCTTGGGAATGATAGCGGAACCCGTGGATTTTGAGGCGAACGAGGAAGGAAATGTCGTGTGCTTCGTGCAGGAACGCGAATTGTGGAGCTTTAATAAGGACGATAACCAGTTCACCTGCATTTTCAGCTTTGCGGATGACTTGGCGGGAAATACGGCAGGAAACGGGGAAGACGGCTTGACGGCAGACGGCGGCGATTCGTCCACGGAAAACGGCACCGCATCTGCCGGCGGCGCAGGTACTTCGAAAAAGAACAAAGAGAAACAGCCCGTGCGGGGAGAGACGGACGCAAGGCTTCGCAATGACGAGCATGACGTGCGTATCATTCATATTGCGGATGACGGCAGCGTCACGTTCGCGGTGGACGGCTATATGAACAGCGGAAATCACGAGGGTGAGGTCGGCGTGGACATCTTCTATTATGACGCGGAGGAGAAGACAGTGGAGGAAAGGGCGTTTTTGCCCAGTACGAAGTCTTTTGCCGTCACGGAGTACGAGCTGGGAAAGCTGGTATATTACAGCGAAAAGAGCAGGACGCTGTACGTGCTGAACGGCGGCGTGCTTTATCAGATGGGAATCGGTCGCACGGGTCAGCAAAAGGTCTTGGCGGAGGGACTCTTGGACGGACAATACGTGGTGTCGGAGGACGGGCATCTGTTGGCATGGCAGAAAGCGGCTTCTACGGGTACGGGGAACTCCGTGCAGGTGTTGAACTTAGAGACGGAGGAGACGTTCGAGGTAAAGGCGGCGGAAGGCGAATTTGTAAGTCCATTAGGATTTGTTTACGAGGACTTTATCTGCGGGTATGCGAATGAATTGGATGCCGGAGCGTTGCAGAGCGGAGAATTTTGCATTCCGATGCACCGGCTGGAAATCCGCAGCCTGCAAAATAGCGTGGTAAAGGAATATGAGCCGGCGGGCACGTACATTTTAGACATAGACGTGTCGGACAATCTGGTGACGATCAACCGGGTGGCGAGAGTTGATGGTGTGTACAGTATGTCGCCCCCGGACTATATCTCCAACAACGAAGGGCGCGGAAACCTGGGCGTTACCCTGGAAACCTACAACACGGATTTAAAGGAGCGCCAAAAGCGGATTACGTTCGGGGACGGCCTGGAGGAGGAAGAGGTTGGCATGGCACGGGCAAAACAAGTGCCGGCTGCGGATTCGACGATTTCTTTGGAGCATGAGGAAAATGCGAAGCTGTATTATGTGTTCGGGCATGGACGGCTGGCGGCAATATATGAAAATGCCGGGCAGGCCATACGGATGGCGGAGGAGGTATCCGGCGTGGTAATGTCTTGGAATCAGTCTTATGTCTGGGAAAAAGGAAACCGGGATTTGTCATATTACACGGACGTGGACGCGTTTTCCAGGCAGGAGGGCCAGTCCTCGCTCGATAGCTGTCTTGCATACATGGAGCGTTATGGAGAAATAGAACGGATGGATTTGAGCGGGTGCGAGTTTTCCCAGGTTTTGTATGTCGTAAACCAGGGAATGCCGGTCATCGTCATGACGGATACGCAGCATGCGATTTT
>CATLEQ010000392.1 GCA_949915905.1 uncultured Lachnospiraceae bacterium
CGGCTCAACATAATGGGCGTGGAAATCTCCACGTACCCTGCTTTTTTATGAATCTCCCGCCAATAATCCAACAGCGTGTTTTTCAACACCATGCCCTTGGGCAGGAAAAACGGGAACCCGGGTCCTTCGTCGCGCATCATGAACAAGCCAAGCTCCTTGCCAAGCTTTCTGTGGTCGCGCTTTTTCGCCTCCTCAAGCATCGTCAGGTAGTCGTCTAATTCCGCCTTTTTAGAAAACGCCGTCCCGTAAATACGTTGCAGCATCTTATTCTTTTCGCTGCCCCGCCAGTAGGCTCCCGCCAGGCTGGTCAGTTTAAATGCCTTCACCTGCTTGGTTGACATCAGGTGCGGTCCGGCACAAAGGTCGGTAAATTCCCCCTGGGAATAGAAGCTGATACTTGCATCTTCCGGCAAGTCCTCGATCAGCTCCACTTTATAAATCTCCCCTTTTTCCCTAAAATACTCGATGGCCTCCGCCCTCGGCTTCGTAAAACGTGTCAAAGGCAGTGCCTCCTTGACAATCTTTTTCATCTCCGCCTCGATTTTTTCCAAATCCTCCTGCAAAAGCGGGGTTTCTCTGTCAATGTCATAATAAAAGCCGTCCGCCACGGAAGGTCCGATGGCCAGCTTCGTGTCAGGGTACAGACGCTTGATTGCCTGCGCCATGATATGGGAGGCCGTATGGCGAAACGCCCCCTTTCCCTTCTCATCCTGGAAAGTGAGGATGTTAAGCTCGCAGTCCTCTTCGATGACGGTTCGAAGATCTTTTACCTCCCCGTCAATCTCCACCGCCGTCGCCGCGCGCGCCAGCCCTTCACTGATATCCTGCGCAATGTCAATTGCACGCATGCCGCCCGCATATTCCTTTACAGAACCGTCTTTTAATGTGATTTTCATCGTCGTATCATTCCTTTCTTGCCCGCATGGTTTCCCATAAGATGCACGCCACACACATTTCCCATCAGGCTTACACGTTTCTCCCACAGCACTTTTTGTACTTCTTTCCGCTTCCACAAGGACACGGGTCGTTACGTCCGATCTTCTTCTCCTTGCGAACCGTGCCGGAAGCCTTCTGTTCCAGGTAAAGAGCCTTCTGCGTGTCCTTGTCAAAAATGTCGTCCCACTGCGGAAGGCCGTACAGCCAGTCCGCTTTCGCATCCACCATGTTTTTATAAAGCTTCTCCTTGTCAAAAGCCAGGCTTACCTGGGTATCCGCCTCCATCGTTTCAATCGGGTTCGGCTCCTTCAGGCTGTCATTGATTCCGTCAAGGAATCCCACCATCGTCAGCACGTCTTGTCCATATTTCTCCGCCAGCCCTTCGACGGTTCCCGATACTTCCTCGTCCGGATTCGTCAACAGTTCCTCGTAAATCCCTTTCTCAATCTGAAAATAATCATCCCAAAACCTTTTTAACTGGTTCTGCGACTGCTCCTGATTATATGCCTTTTCGCGCCACTGCTCAAGTAAGCTTTTGTCACTCATCGTATAAACTCCTTTATCCATCAAATTCGTGCGGTTCATTTCCGCCGTATAACTATTTATTTTATGCTAAATTTCTTCTTTTTGCAACACAAAGAGCGCAAAATTTTCCTTTTCATAAGCAAAATTTCTTTATTTCTTTTCTTTCTTCCTGATTTTTAGTGCTTTTATGCCTCAAATAAGGTATAATATCGTCAGGCATTATACCTGCGCATAAGCAGTTTCTGCGGAACCGCAGAAATCTGCTGCGCATCCCCCGGAGGGAACATAGCCGCTTTGCGGCTATGGTATAATGTCGTCAAAAACCCGCATACTCACAGAAAGGAAGTATTATTTATGAAAAAGACAAAACGTGTCCTTGCACTGATTGGTGTCGTCCTACTGGTTCTTTTGTATGTCAGTACCCTTGTCTTCGCGCTGGTTGACCACCCTGCCGCCAACGATTTATTAACGGCCGCCGTTGCCGCCACGATTTTGGTGCCGGTCATTTTATACGGTTTCCTCCTGATACACCGCCTGACCGGGCAGGGAGACGACGACGACGATGATGCCTGACGCTTTTGCGCGGTTCCTTCTTCCTGCCACGGCTCGTTTTATCAAAAATCTTCGTGCCGTGCCTCAAGTGTAAAAAAGCTCCGACCATTCCGTGACATCCCCCTGCTGGATTGCCAACTTTGTGCGCTCTTCTTTCTCCTTGTTTCCCTCAAGCTTCTGCCGCCGTCTCTCCAAGTACTCTTCCATTGAAATACAGTCGTGGTATTTTCTTTCATTACTTACTTGCACGTTCCTACTCCTTTTCTGTCCAAAGACGTCATTTGGCTATCGGTCACTCTACACGGCATGTAAAGCCCCATAACGCCAGCGAGGTCAAAAACCCGTGCGCCCAAGACCTGCATCAGACACATGAACTTTTGACCCCAACATTATTTATATGTGCAAAAACATGCAAATAGAACCACTTTATGACCTATGACGGTAGATGATGTCATCCCGCCCCGGCCCGTTGCTAATCATCGTAATCGGATACTCGATCTGTTCCTCGATGAATTCGATATACTTGCGGCAATTCTCCGGCAGTTCCTCGTAGTTGCGGATGCCGCGGATGTCACAGTTCCACCCCGGAAGCACCTTGAGCACCGGCTTTGCCTTTTCAAGCAAATGCGTGACCGGGAAATCCGTCGTCACCTTGCCGTCAATCTCATATCCTACGCACACCGGAATCTCTTCCAGGTATCCTAACACATCCAATACCGTGAACGCCACGTCCGTCGTCCCCTGCATCCTGCATCCGTACTTCGATGCCACGCAGTCAAACCATCCCATCCGTCTCGGCCGTCCCGTCGTCGCACCGTACTCGCCGCCGTCGCCGCCGCGCTTTCGCAACTCGTCCGCCTCGTCCCCGAAAATCTCGCTCACGAACGCGCCCGCGCCTACCGCACTGGAATAAGCCTTGCAGACGGTGATAATCTGCTTGATCTCATAAGGCGGAATACCCGCCCCGATGGCACCGTAGGCCGCCAACGTGGAGGAAGAAGTCACCATCGGATAAATCCCGTGATCCGGATCCTTCAACGAGCCAAGCTGCCCCTCCAGCAAAATATTTTTCCCTTCTTTCAAGGCATTGTGAAGGAACATGGAGACGTCGCACACGAACGGCTCGACCATCTCTTTATACTCCTTCAGCTCTTTATAAATCTCATCCGGAACCAAAAGCGGCTTGTGATAGAGGTGCTCAAAAAGGACGTTTTTCTGCTCGGCCACCCGCACCACCTTTTCCTTCAGCAGTTCGTCATCAAATAACTCACTGACCTGAAATCCCGTCTTGGCGTATTTGTCCGAATAAAACGGCGCGATGCCGGACTTCGTGGAACCAAAGGACTTTCCGCCCAGACGTTCCTCCTCATAAGCATCCAGGAGCTTGTGGTAGGACATCACGATCTGTGCCCGGTCGGAGACCAAAATCTTCGGAGCCGGAACTCCCTTGTCCACGATGGACTTCACCTCTTCAAACAGTCTCGGAATGTCTAAAGCCACCCCGTTTCCGATGATGCTCGTCGTATGATTGTAAAATACTCCCGA
>CATLEQ010000393.1 GCA_949915905.1 uncultured Lachnospiraceae bacterium
TTGAACAACGCGATACCGTGCCGCTCCCAATGCACCAGATCCTTGCTCGTCGCATGGGCAATGTCCCAGGCGGTATGCCGTTCCACCGACATAGGGCATGTCAAATAAAAACAATGACAAACATCCCCCTTCACAAAATACCATGAATCCCCGATATGATTTCCCTCATGTCTCAACATATGTTCACCCGTTTCTCTTTCAAATGCCACTATCTACAGTTCTACTCGAACAGCAGTGTCGCTTTCAGCACCTATTTCCCTATTCAAACAACAACGCCACTTTCAACGCCCGTTTCTCCCGAATCGCCGCAAATCCAGCTTCATACTCTTCCAATGGAAGCCTATGGGTTACAAGTTCGTCCGTCTTGATTTTCCCTGACAGAATCCCTTCCGAGACGAAATCATGTGTCAGCATTTCGCATTCCTCAATTGGCCACTGCACGAACTGTAAAGAAAAATTACGCATATCCTTCAAATCCAACTGCAGGTTCGACCCCGTTCCCAAACCATACACCACGATTTTACCGTCCGCCGCGACAAAATCCATTCCTTGTCCAATGGTATCCGTACTTCCAATGGTATCCAGATAAATCGTGACACGTCCGCCATAAGTCTCTTTCAACCTTGCCTTTTCCATTGCATCCTTATTCCAAAACACGTCAACGGCTCCCAACCTTTTCGCCACTTCCAGACTGCTTCTCCGATTCCCCAACATCATGACGTTTTCTATTCCCAACAGTTTCAAATTACTCAAAAAACATAAGCCCACGGGGCCGTCCCCCACGATTAACACCACGTCTTTTTCTTGTATCCCGGCCCGCCTGATTGCGCTGCAAGTCTCCTTCAGCGTAATCATAAGCGAAGCCTGAACGGACGTAATCTCTTTTTTCACCACTTGTTGTGTCAGTCCGCTTCGATTTTCCAATCCGTCCCGCCGCATGGCCGCAGTGTCAACGGCAACGCCATACTCCGCAAACCCGCCCCACGCGCTGTAATATTTTTCATTGTCGGGAAGACTTGCGCGAATCACGCGGTCTCCGATTTTATAAGTCGTCACTTTGGCACCTACGGCCACGACGCGTCCTGCGCTTTCGTGCCCCAGCATCAAGGGAAAATCAGGTGCCTCCGGCAATTTCCCCCTTATGATTTCCATATCGGTTCCATTACAAATCATACCGCATTCCGTCTTTACCAACGCCTCATAGGCGCCTATCTCCGGCATCGGAATATCCGAGACAAGCTCTATTTTTTTATCTGACGTGACAACAAGGCCTTTCATCTTTTCGTCCTCCTCCATCTTCTTATGGTGCCGCTTTTCACGGGCATACGCCGAGCGCACCATTCCTTTCCCCGCCCTCTATACTTGGCAGTTCAGCACTACGACATGTTCTCCTTCCAGGTTCCAGGGAATCCATTCACAAGGAGCCCCGTCCAAAAACATCTCGAAATGTCCGCCTGTTTCCCGCGTGTATACGGCAAGCGTCATCTGACAATATCGCAGGTTCTCGATGCGTATCCCTCTCAATTCTTTCGGAATACACGGCTTAAATGAAATTCCCCGTTCATCCAGCTTCAGTCCAAACACTCCGTACAACAGCATGGAAATATATCCCATCGCGTGCCACGTCTGTCCCGGCCACCGCCAATTTCTTCCCGTGTCCGTATCCAACACCTCGTAAAATGTTTTCTGAAACACCGCGGTTCGAACCTGCTGCGCGATAAGCTTCATCAAAAGCAAATGCTTTCCATTTTCCCCGGCACACTGCGCATATCCCGTATAATATACCGGCCACGCCGCATGGGTAACGTGGCTTTTTTCCCGGTGTCCGGGCATCAAGGGAATTCCGTACTCCGTGAGAATTTTCTTCTCCAGCACCTCCAAAATCTGTTTCTTCTGCGTCTTTGCAGCCACCCCAAATCGTTCCAGAATCGCCGCCTCCTGACCGCAGCTTTCCCATGTTCCTTCTAAAAATCCCCGACTTCCGACAGGTCCCGAAGTATAATAGTGATACTTCGAGTTCCAATATTGTCCCCGAATCGTCTGAAGCAACGTCCGATACCTTTTTTCATATGGAATTGCATCCAATGGAACCGCATGGGAATGCATCCCCTTTGATTGCATTTTCCCAAATTGCACCGCCTCACTTTGCGCTTTGTCTTCCGTGGCTGCAAACATCTCTGCAAATTTTGCCGCCGCCCGATACGCCTCCATAAAATAAATTTCCGTGCTAAGCGCGTACCCGTCCGCCTCCGTATCCGCAAACGCGTCGTTGGCCGAATTATACGCCGCACGCATCAGCCCGCGCCCCATATCAAAATAAGATTCCGCTTCCCGCATTTGCTCTTGTATGTGCGGCCACATGCCGCGGACGGTTTCAATATCGTGCGTCGCAAGATAATATTCCCAGCAGCTTATGACGGGTGCCGCGATTCCGTCCACCGCATTGTCCTTTCCGCTCTTCATAATATACTGCAACGTTTTCCTGGAAACCTCCGGCTCCCAAAGCACGCCGCCCCGCAAAAAAATCTGCATGGTGTCCCGCCGCCATACGCCAAACCCCATGCCCTTCCCCTGAAAGGCTCCGGCCGACCACATGCCCTCCTCACCCGACAAGGCGAATTTAGAAGAGCAGGCATCCGCCAATACGTCCAGCGCCACATGGTAAGCCGCATCTATAGACGGGATTCCCGTCGTGATTTCCGGGAACCTCGTCTGTGGTTTTCCTCTCCAGACACTTTCGTGATTTAAAATCCTTGTCATGTCCCCCATCGGGGTGTGCCGCCATTCAAATTCCTCCGTCACACGCGGCGGCGAACAAATCGTATAGGCATCCAAAACATACGCGTCCGGCTTTCCATAAGCACGGTCCGACAGCCGATTTTCACGGATACAGTAATTAGAGCCCTGATAGACCATTTCGCCGCCCCTGTCCATCCCTTTGCCCGCAGGCAGTCGTCGTTCTATTTCCGCTTCCACCTCTTTGGAATATGTAGGCGCACGCAAGCCATACACCGTGAGACAAATCAAAAATCCGTTCGCGCCCCCTTCAAAGGAGCCCGCCATTCCGCTTCGCGCGGCCATGAAAATGCGCCCCTCTGACTCCTGCGTTTCCTTCTGCTCCCGCGTTCGTTTTCCGCAAAAACTTTCCTTTCCCAGCCGTACCTTGAATTCCTTCTCATCCAAATACATGTGAATCAAAATCACACCGTCATGGTGCTCCAAAAGAACCTGCTCTTCCTCCCCAACCGTCAGCATGTTCGAAACAGCGTCCCAGGCTACGTGTTCTCCCAAAATACAGCATTCTATCTGTTGCGCACATCCCGCGTCCACCACGAGTTCTATCTCGTAACGGTTTGTCTCCCGCCAAAATTGCTCCTTCGGCACACAAACGATTTCGATGTCCGGCCAGGCTGCCGGCTTGATTTCAAACGGCAGGAAAATTTCAAACGGGCGTTCTAGCGACTGGTATCTCCACTGTCGTTTCCAAATCCGGCATTTTTCCGTCTCTTTCCAATCAAAATCGCCCTCCGCGCTCCACTCCGGGTCACTTTTCT
>CATLEQ010000394.1 GCA_949915905.1 uncultured Lachnospiraceae bacterium
TGGAAAATAAGAGGTCACATTCGCTGACCGCCATATTGGCCGCATACGCCCCATGCATCCCCAGATTTCCTATATATAAAGGATGATTGGTCGGAACGGCTCCCCGTCCCATGATGGTCGTCACGACCGGCACGCCGGTCTTTTCCACCACTTCCCGAAACACGTCATGCGCCCTGGAAATCACCACGCCGCCACCGGCCAAAAACAGCGGCCGCTGCGCCCTGGAAAGCATCTTGACGGCACGCTTCAACTGCCCGATATGTACGCCGCTTGCCGGTTTGTAGCCACGGATGTTGACATTTTTCGGATATTCCGCGCTGCCAAGCTCCGCCATCACGTCCTTCGGCAAGTCGATAAGCACCGGACCCGGCCGCCCCGTCCTGGCAATGTAGAAAGCTTCCTTGACAATCCTTCCTAAATCCGCACGGTTTCGCACGGTCACGCCATATTTCGTGATACTGCGGGTAATGCCGACGATGTCCACTTCCTGAAACGCGTCATTGCCGATCAAATGCTTTGCCACTTGTCCGGTAAAACATACCAACGGCACGCTGTCATAGTTGGCCGTCGCCAGCCCCGTCACCAGATTGGTCGCCCCTGGTCCGCTCGTGACCAGGCATACGCCCACCTTTCCCGTCGTCCTCGCATATCCGTCCGCCGCGTGCACCAACGCCTGCTCGTGACGCGGCAAAATCACGCGGATGCCCTCCTGCTTATATAATTCATCACTGATATCAATCGTACAAGCCCCCGGATATCCAAAGAGCGTGTCCACGCCCTCCTCCTTCAAGGCCTTCACCAACAATTTATTGCCCGATATCTGTCTCATGTTCTTCCTCCTCGTTATGAGCACTTAGCGACCGTCCTTTGGTCGCTTACGTGCGATACATGCCGTCGCCGTTAGCGAGGTTCTCTCGAGCTTACCAGACGGCTCGTTATGAGCACTTGCATCCTGCAAGTAATCACGATATTTTATTATTCTATCACAGATGCAATATAGCCCGCAACCGGATTTTTTTATTTTCTTTCTATCCAATCTTTTCCGTATGTCAATTCTTCAAAATGCGTGCCGCCTCCTCTTTCTCCTAAACATACAACCCGGCTGCCAAAAGGTACAATGCAATATAATATAGAGACAGCAATAAAACTCCACTGCTTTTCGTACGCTTCCGGCGTAGGAAATTCCACCCGATTATGCCATCGGAAATCGCAAAGCAAACACTCCCGACGGCTCGCAGAAGCGTTCCCGCCGTAAAATGCTCCACCGCCATCGAAACCGCCATGGAACTCATCAGGCAAAGGATGCCCGCGTAACTCAATGCAACGGGCAAAAGCCGCTTCATTTTAGGAAGATAACGGCGAAACAGCCTTGCGGCGACACACGCGAACAATATAAAGGCCAGGATTGTGACTACACCGATTTTCGTGACTGTCAACATCCCCACGATGAGACAGACATGCCCGGCGGCAAACAAAAGCATTCCATACAGAAATTTAATTTCCAACGCCACGTCCGCACATGCGTAAAAAAAGATGCCGGCCGCACCCCCCCACGCAAGAAAGCTCCCTGACGACAAGGCATAATGCAGAGCCAAAAAATCTGCCACCAATGTCGCAAGTGCCTTAAAAATCAGTACTTTCCTTTTATTGCGATCTCTTCCCACAATATAAACAGTGCTCAGTGCCACCATCAAAACCAAGGCGATAACCAGCATTTTTTCCTCCCGTCATCCGCTATTCATAATCCATTATCCGTCACTACGGTTTACGTACCATAACCGTGCGGCAAGATATAGGGTCTTCGACTACTCATCCACTTCATTTACCCGTTCATATTTCGTAAACCGATACTCCAGGTCAAAGCACGTCTGCTCCTCCCCTTCTTCCGTCTGCTTCCACTCCGGAAGTTCGTCAAGATTCGGGAAATACGTGTCCGCGTCAAATGCATGGTCAATCTTCGTGACATACGCCGTGTCACAATATGGCAACAACTGCCGGTATACTTGCGCGCCGCCAATGACATAGATTTCCTCGCCCTCATATTCTTCCAGCCGCTTCATCAGTTCCTCTTCCGTGTACACCATCACCGCGCCCTTCACTTCAAAACCGCGCCGTCTCGTCATCACGACATTGACCCGGTTTTTGAGCGGCAGGCCATTTGGAAAGCTTTCCAGCGTCTTTCTGCCCATGACCACCACATGCCCGGTCGTCTTTTCCCGGAAAAACTTCATGTCCGCCGGAAGACTCCACATCATCTTATTATCCTTGCCAATTCCCCAGTTTTTATCCACGGCCACAATCAAATTCATTCCTATAACCCTCTTTCTTTACGGTGTAAAATCGAAATCCACAGTTTTCAAGGAAGTTCTTTTCGCTAAGCTCGACCTTTGGTCTCGCTAATCTCAAAGAACGGCCTCGCACTAAGTTTAAGCTTCGCCCATGGCTTGCTTTCGCTAAGTTGCTTTCAGCCTCGGTCATACTGCGACCGGAATATTTTTTATCTGCGGATGTGTCTGGTAATTGTCCAGCCGCACATCCTCCGGCGTAAATTGGTAAAAATCCTTGATATCCGGATTCAACCAAAACGTCGGTGCCGGGTATGGCTCCCTGGAAATCAATTCCTGTACTAACGGCACGTGCCTGTCATAAATATGCGCGTCCGCAATCACATGTACCAATTCGCCCACCTTCATGTCGCACACCTGGGCCAGCATGTGCAAAAGTACCGCGTATTGGCAGACATTCCAATTGTTGGCCGTCAAAACGTCCTGGGAACGCTGGTTCAAAATGCCATTAAGCGTAAGCTTTTCGCTGTCCTTTTCCTTTGTCACATTAAACGTCATGCTATAGGCACATGGATACAGATTCATCTCGTGCAAATCCTGATGTACATAAATGTTCGTCATAATACGGCGGCTGTACGGGTTATTTTTCAAATCATAAATCACCCGGTCGACTTGATCCATCATGCCCTCCCGGTACTGGTGCTTCACCTGCATCTGATAACCATAAGCCTTGCCGATAGAACCGTCCTCGTCCGCCCAGCTATCCCAGATATGGCTGTTCAGATCATGAATATTGTTGGACTTCTTTTGCCAAATCCACAAAAGCTCGTCCGTACAGCTCTTAATCCCCGTCCGACGAAGCGTCAGTGCGGGAAACTCCCTGGACAAGTCATAGCGGTTGACCACCCCGAACCGTTTCATCGTGTAGGCACTCGTCCCATCCTCCCAAACCGGACGCACCTTTTCTCCTTCCGTACTCGTACCATTTTCAATAATGTCATGGCACATGTCAATAAAGACTCTGTCTGCATAACTCATGTCATTTCCTCCTCTTACGGCTCCGCGATATTATGTAACACCTTTCTAAGTCCCCTTGCCAATGCGGCGACCTCCCGCTTCGTCATCCCCCGCGTCAACTGCTTGTCCAGCTTGCGCCGGTCAAGGTCCATGCGCCGCTGAATATCATAGGCCTTCCCCGTGAGATAAATATTTTTCCTGCGCTTGTCCTTCGCATTGGGGACGCAAAGTACGAACC
>CATLEQ010000395.1 GCA_949915905.1 uncultured Lachnospiraceae bacterium
TGGATCGGCCGTTCGGAAGGTACGGAAGTACAATTCAAAGTAAAAGACAGCGATATCGAATTCACCATCTTTACCACCCGTGCAGACACCATGTTCGGTGTAACCTTCATGGTGCTGGCTCCGGAGCATGCTTTGGCGGCGACGCTTTCCACCGAGGAGACGAAGGAGGCCGTGGAGAAGTATATTTACGACGCTTCCATGAAGTCCAACGTCGACCGGATGCAGGACAAGGAAAAGACCGGCGTGTTTACCGGAAGCTACGCGATTAATCCGTTGAACGGCGCGAAGGTGCCGATTTGGCTGTCCGATTACGTGTTGGCGGATTATGGCACGGGTGCCATCATGTGCGTACCGGCGCATGACGACCGTGACTTCGAGTTCGCGACGAAATTTAACATTCCGATTATCCAGGTCATTGCCAAGGACGGCAAAGAGATAGAAAATATGACCGAGGCTTATACCGAGGCGAACGGAACGATGATTAATTCCGGCGAGTGGAACGGCATGGAGTCCGCGGTGCTGAAAAAAGAAGCCCCGCATATTATAGAAGAACGAGGGCTGGGACGCGCCACGGTCAATTACAAGCTGCGTGACTGGGTATTTTCCCGCCAGCGTTATTGGGGCGAGCCGATTCCGATTATCCATTGCCCGAAGTGCGGCAACGTGCCGGTGCCGGAGGAGGAGTTACCGCTTCGTCTGCCGGACGTGGAGTCCTATGAGCCGACAGGGACGGGCGAGTCGCCGCTGGCAGGCATTGATGAGTGGGTGAATTGTACTTGTCCGGTGTGCGGCGCGGCGGCCAAGCGTGAGACGAACACCATGCCGCAGTGGGCGGGTTCTTCGTGGTATTTCCTGCGCTACGTTGATAATCACAACGACGAGGAGCTTGTTTCCCGCCAGAAGGCCGACGAGATGCTGCCGGTCGACATGTACATTGGCGGCGTGGAGCACGCGGTACTGCATTTGCTGTACTCGCGGTTCTATACGAAGTTTTTGTGCGACATCGGCGTGATTGACTTTGACGAGCCGTTCCAGAAGCTGTTCAACCAGGGCATGATTACCGGTAAGAACGGGATCAAGATGAGTAAGTCCAAAGGAAACGTGGTGTCCCCGGACGACCTCGTGCGTGATTATGGCTGTGATTCCCTGCGGATGTACGAACTGTTCGTGGGACCGCCGGAATTGGACGCGGAGTGGGACGACCGGGGAATTGACGGCGTGAACCGTTTCCTGAAACGTCTTTGGAATCTGCTGATGGACAGTAAAGAGAAAGAAATCGAGCCAACGAAGGAGATGGTGCGTCTGCGCCACCGGATGATTTATGACATTACCACGCGTCTGGAAAGCTTTAGCCTCAACACCGTGATTTCGGGCTTTATGGAGTATAACAACAAGTTCATTGAACTGGCGAAGACAAGCGGCGGGATTGACAAGGAGTCATTAGAGGCGTTCGCCGTGTTGCTTTCCCCGATCGCACCGCATTTCGCGGAGGAGATGTGGGAACAGTTGGGACATGATGAGACGGTAGTTCGAGCCGGCTGGCCGACCTATGACGAGTCGCAGATGAAGGACGACATGGTCGAGGTGCCGGTGCAGATTAATGGCAAGACGCGCGCGGTCATTTCCATTGCGGCGGATGCCGGCAAGGAGGACGCGCTCTCAGCCGGAAAGGCGGCGGTCGCGGACAAATTGACGGGAAATGTCATCAAGGAAATTTACGTGCCGAAGAAGATTATTAATTTCGTGATGAAGTAAGGAACAGTTCCTAAGGAGCGGTATAGGGAAGGTAAGCGATGCCTTCCCTTTCTTTTCATAAGGAGAAAGTTAATGTGATGAGGAAGAAGATGATTGTGATATTGAAAATCTTGCTTTTGCTTGTCCTTGCAGGTGCATTGGTTCTGTTATCCATTAATTTTTATATGAGCCATGTGGCATCGAAGCATTTTTCCACTGTTTTGGAGTTGTCAAAGGAAATGGACGAGGGGGAGCTGGAGCCTTTGGATGCCGCCCTCGTGCTTGGCGCGCAGGTAAAAAAGGACGGACAGATGAGCCTGATGCTGACGGAGCGCGTGGACGCGGGGATTGAGCTATACCAGGCGGGAATCGTGAAGAAGCTGATCATGAGCGGAGACCATGGGCGGGTGGATTATGACGAGGTGAATACGATGAAGGATTATGCCATTTCCAAGGGGGTTCCTTCGGAGGACATTTTCATGGACCACGCAGGATTCTCCACCTATGAGAGCATGTATCGGGCGAAGGAGATTTTTGAGGTGGAGAGCATGGTGGTGGTCACTCAACAGTATCACCTCTACCGCGCGGTCTATGACGGGTGCGCGTTTGACATGGAAGTGACGGGCGTGCCTTGTGACACGGCCATCTATCATGGTGACTTGTATCGGAAGTGCCGCGAGATGTTGGCGAGATTGAAGGATTTTGGCTATACGTTGGTAAAGCCGGAACCCACCTTTCTCGGCGAGACAATCCCGGTCAGCGGGGATGGAAATGTGACGAATGACAGATAATGCCGGTGTACCGCGCTGCGATTCTCCCGCGGCAAGTCTGTCGAGCGGCTCGCATGGGGATAATGCCGACGTGCCGCGCGTTGCGATTTCCGCGCGGGCGGAGGGAAGGTGGGCGAATTGACGGGAAAACGCATTTGGGGCAGTCACGGCGTATGTGCCGCATGCAGCACGAATTCTTTAAATAGTGCCCGCATTTCGGCGGACCTACGGTACATGCACTCCGGATGCCATTGTACGCCGATGGCAAAAGGGTGCGACGGCATTTCCAGGGCCTCGATGGTATTGTCCGAGGCGCGGGCGCAGACGACGAGCCCCTTGCCGGGCGTGTCGATGGTCTGATGGTGAAAGCTGTTGACAAAGAGGTGACGGCCGATATAGGTTCGCAACTGGCTGTCCGGGGTCACGCTGATTCGGTGGCTTATTTCGCTTCGCGAGTACGATTTTTGCATGTGGTCTAAATGTTTGCCGGGCTGCAGGGAAATGTCCTGGTAAATGGTGCCGCCGCAGGCGACGTTGTAGACTTGCATGCCGCGGCAGATGGCGAAGACGGGCTTCTCTGTCTTGAGAATTTGCCGCATCAGGCGGATTTGAAACAAGTCCAGGGTAATGTTGGTTTTCCCGTTCCCGTTTTTCGGCTCTTGTCCAAAAAGCAGCGGCGTGATGTCATTTCCACCGCAGAACAAAAAGCCGTCACAGAGAGAAATGTACTGGGACAGCATGTGATCTGAGCGAATCAGCGGCAGGATGAGCGGGATGCCGCCGGAGTAGCGTATCGCCTGGATGTAAGTGTTGGTGACAAATTGCCGGTCGTCTGATAAGCCGCAGACGATGATGCCGATTTTAGGTTCCATGGGAATCTCCTTTTCGGTGTTTTGCGGGTCCCAAAGTCATGTATCGACATGCCCTAAAGGACTAGCTTCGCGTCGCAAGCATGTCATACATGACCTTTTGACCCTGGTATCATCATGATATGGACGAAGGGATAGAATTATACATATTTTGGCAGGATTTT
>CATLEQ010000396.1 GCA_949915905.1 uncultured Lachnospiraceae bacterium
AAATGACCACGATTTGACATGTTACGGCATCTCATCGCAGTCTAATACACCTCCCGATACATCTGGGTCCGATATTCTGTCGGGCTCTTTTTTTGCCGTTTGCGAAAGACGACACTTTGAACTCCTCATATTTCCCTTGTCGGATGACATCCAGATGCCGCATTTGGAAATGCGATATTCTGATGTCACGTTTAGAATCATAATATCACGAATCGGAAAGTGAATGTAAGAAAATTATGTTATGATATAAAAATAATTCACCAAAATAATTCACAAAAAGGGTTAAAAACAAGGAGGGACAAAATGATGGGGAAGAAACAAAAGGAAAACAAGCATCCTGACTGGCAGATGACGCGGTCGGAGCGAAATTGGTACTATATAGGCGACACGGGGCGCTTGTTCGCCTCGACGATGATCTCAACGTATATGACGATTTTCTTGATGTTTCAGGGAATCAGCACGGCTTCCGTGGCCACGGCGATTTTGATCGTGAAGGTGATTGATTCCGTGGACGACGTGGTTTTTGGCTTTTTCGTGGACAAGTTAAAAATTACGGAGTGGAAGGCATTTCGGAAATTGGCCGGGGAGGGCAAGTACATGCCTTGGTATCGTCTGCTCTTTTGGACGTTCCCGTTGGCGACCATCCTATTTTTCCTGATGCCGCGCGACATGCCGGATGCGTTCAAGATCGTTTGGTTCTTTGTCACGTATTTGTTGTATGACTTGACATGTACGCTGTCCGAGGTGCCCATGCAGTCCATGGTCATGACGCTCACGGACAGCCCGTCGGAGCGAAACAGCATCCTGACGGTCAAGGGCGTGGTCACGGTCGTGGCGGCCATCGGAATGGCGGCGATTGTCAGCTTCTTGATCAGCGAGGCGGTCGGACTTCCGATTACCACGGTGGGAATTGGCGGGACGCTCGTTTTTTTGGCAATGATGATTCCGATGGTGTTCAAAGTGAAGGAGCACAACGTGGAATTAAAGAACGTGGAGGCGGAAGGCTCGCAGGAAAACTACACGTTCAAGGACATGATGAAGTGTGTGCTGACCAATAAGTACATCTTCATATTTTTCCTGGGAGTGGTAATTTCCACGGTATTGTGTACCCGTTTGGCGGTGGAAACCTTCGTGGGATTTTACGTGTTCCATGATTCGATGACGTTGACTTACGTGATGTTGATCGGGTTCGTTCCGGGCATCATCCTCAGCGGGCTATGTGGAAGGATTGCCAACAAGGTGGGGAAAAGGAATCTCCTTGGTTGGATTTACGTGTTGCTCACCGTGGCCTCCCTCGTCATATATTTCTTCTGCAGGAACAATAAAATGATGTTTATCGTGGTTGGCGGTTTATGCGCGATTCCGAACGCGCTGGTTTCCGTTGCCAGGACGTATATCGCGCCGGACACGATTGAATATACGAGGTATAAGACGGGAAAGGATTGTTCGGGGATTTTCTATTCGTTGCAGTCATTTATCACCAAGGCCACGAACGGCGTGTCAGGAGCTCTTGCCTTGGGCATATTGGCATTTTTTGGCTGGGTGGAAGTGGAGGGCGAAAGCTTCGCCGACCTGGCCGCACAAGGCGTGACCCAATCCGCAACGGCCATGGACGCGCTTTGGAACGTCGGGTATTTGCTTCCGGCAATCGGCACGTTGATTGCGGCGATTCTCATGTTCGGCTTTTATAACCTGAAAGACAAGGACGCGGAACTGATGGGAAAATGTAATGCGGGAATTATTACCCGTGAGGAATGCGAGACGCGGCTTTCAAGAAAATATTAGGAGCGTATGGGTGGCAGGCGCACAAAGGTGTATTTTGTCAGCATGGCTGACTTGTGCGCCGCCGCAAGAACGTCGGTGGCGTTCTTGAAAACAAGATGAAAAAGGAGACAAGAAATGGAAAAGAACACGTTTATGGCAGGTGCCGCGAAGGGGGACATCACCCCGTCGAAGAAACTGATGCCGATGCCGCTCATCTGGGGAATCCAATTTACGAAGGTGGTTGACCCAGTCTTCGTCCGCGTCCTCGCGATGTCGGACGGGGAACG
Organism: uncultured Lachnospiraceae bacterium; assembly: GCA_949915905.1. GTDB lineage: Bacteria > Bacillota > Clostridia > Lachnospirales > Lachnospiraceae > Schaedlerella. The sequence goes on from CATLEQ010000396.1 coordinate 2,052, forward strand.
GCAGGGATTGTTCATCATGTTTGAAATGACGTTGGTTCCTTATGCAAAGGAGACGCTTGATTTTATCGTGAAGCATACCAGGCTTCCAAAAGAAAACATTTTCATGGCGGCGACCCACACGCACGGGGTGACGCCGGTTCATCTTGGAATTTACAAGGAAAAATCAAGGGCGGAAAGGAAGTGCCGGGCGTGGTATAAGCAAATCAGGGCGACGCTCCTTGCGGCAATCAGGGAGGCGCGGGCCAACATGGTGCCGGCTAAATATGGATACGGAACGGGAAAATCCTATGTCAATGTCAATCGGGACGCGGTGTTCGGAGAAAAATCGCGTCTGGGCAGCAATTTTGAGAGGCCAAGCGACAAGACGGTGCGGATGGTCCGCATCGAGGGCATGGATGGAAAGACAATCGCGCTTATCGTCAATTATGCATGTCACGCCGTGGTGATGAACGGTTGTCTTGTCGGCTGGACCACGCGGCTGACGGGAGACCTTCCGGGCAGGACGAGTGCCAAGATTGAGGCCCAAATGGATGGGGTCGTCGTTTTTTGGTGTTCGGGCGCGGCGGGCGACCAGAATCCGAGAATCATGGCACAATACACGGGAATACGTGAAAAAGGGAAGCCCGTCTTGAAGAACCTGGGAAAGGCGACGTACACGATACTGGAATATCTTTCCGATGAGCATGTGCGGGACGTTTTGAAGGCAAATCAAACCATCGAATGTACAAAGACGGATGGAAAACTATATGGCGCGGAAAGGATTGCCATGGTGGAGGCAAAGGAAAAGGGTGCACAAAAAGTTCCGTACACGCTGCGCTTGTTCATGCTGGGGGACATTGCCTTTGAAGGGATATCGGCCGAGATCGTCACTTCGATTGGAAAGGCGGTTCGGGACGTTTCGCCTTATGAGAACACGATTTTGGTCTCGCATGCCATGGGGTACCAAGGGTATGTGGCGGATGACTGGGAATACGAGCATGACGCGTTCGAGGTTGGAAATTCAAAAGCCGCGAAGGGGGCGGCGCAAAGGGAGTTCGTGAAGGAATTTACGGAATTGTTCCAAGAACAAGAAGCACAAAAAATGTAGAAAGGGAGAAAGGGCGGCTGCGGGCGACCATGGACGAAATTCTGTCAGGCGATACGCCGTCTAAAATCGTGTTGTCCGCGGATTTGAGAAAGGAGTAGGAACGATGACGAAAAGAATCATTTTATGGACGGCGGAGGAATACCATTTTCCGGGGGCGGGGAAATTTATCCCGTTTTTGATGGCGCACCTTCATGATGACGAAAAGGTGCGTCCCGCGATGATGGTGATTCCCGGCGGGGGATTCATCCTGCCGTCTTCGGGCGAGGCGGACGGGGTCGCCGACAAATTTTACCAGATGGGTTACAACACGTTCGTCCTCGTATATACGAACAACGTGACATTGGACAAGCCGATGATTCATCAGGCGTTGCCGGACGCGTCGCGGGCG
>CATLEQ010000397.1 GCA_949915905.1 uncultured Lachnospiraceae bacterium
CTGCTAATCGGATTCTTGGTAATCATGGTGCTAAGCTTCACCATCATGACAAATGCCGTGTTGAATTATTTTGCCATCTGGTGTCTGGGGGACATGGGAATGGTAAGCATTATTTCAGTCATGCTGGCATTGCCGTCGTTGTTCGTTGCGGCACTTATGCCCGCACTGACCCGTAGATTTGACAAGTTCCACCTGCTGATGGCGGGCGTTATCTGGCAGACGGTGATGAACGTGGTTTGTTTCTTTGTCGGGTATGAGAATGTGACCGTATTTTTGAGTTTGATGCTTGTCCGCTGTATTTTTTTCGCGTTCCAGTTGGTCTTGCAGCTGCAGTTTACGGGAGATTTCGTGGAATATGGGGAATACGTTACGGGAAAGCGCCTGCAGGGGACGGCGTACTCGATTCAGACGTTCGTGTTCAAGTTTATGAATGCCGTTCCGGGGGCGCTCGCGATGATTCTGTTAGGGCTGTTCGGCTTTGTGTCCGGTGAGGCGGCAGTTCAGCCGGAATCTGCGGTCAGTGCGATTTGGGTATTGTTCATGTTGTCACCGGTAGCCGGGGCGTTGATTTCCATACCGATTTTCTCACGCTACAAGCTCCGGGATAAGACGGTGCAGATTATGGCGGCGGCCAATTCCGGCGATATCACAAGGGAAGAGGCGGAGGAAAAATTGGCGGGAAGGTATTAAAAAAATTCCAGCTGTCGGATTACAACCGTACAGTTGGAATTTTTTTAAAATAAAAATCTTACATATGTAGGATATCCGTGTAAGATATACATGTAAGAAAAATGAGGCAGAATATCCCGCGCATCCGTATCCCGAAGTGATGGCATATGAGAAGCATGATGACGGGACGACAACGCTGACGGTGCACGCGGTGTGCGACATGGTGGTGTGTGACGACGCGGTGATTACCCATCGGTTCATGATGCGGCGGATGGAAGATTTCTGGCGTGATAATTCCATCTTCCAAGGCGAATAAGGAGTCGTAGATTTTGTACGTGGAATTTGGCGTATGGGAAATTGAGAAGTAATAATGATTGTCTAAAGGGAAAGAATATGATATAATCATAGAACTTTATAAAAACAAAGATTTTTGTTTGCGAAACTTTTGCGCCAAGCGCGGTTCCTTTAGCGACATATTTCTGTTCGCGCTTGTGCGTATTCCCTGAAAGGCTTTATGTTATAGGAAATGAAGTTGCCTATAACATAAAAAATAAGTTTGCGTTTATTGTAAGGAGAAAACGATGCACAAAATTAAAATTAAAAATTTTGGACCAATCAAAGATGTTTCAATGGATATAAATCAAACAATGTTGATAATTGGTGAGCAGGCAAGTGGAAAAAGCACGATTACAAAATTAGTTTATTATTTTAGACGATTTCGGCTTTTTTTCTCAACAATTCGCACGACAAATCAGTTCTGGGCTTGGAAAGAATTTCGTAAAGAATATCTTTCCCAGATGAAGGCAATCTTTACGAACACATTTGGTAATACAAAGACGTTGGGTGATTTCAGCTTGGAGTATGTTTTTGCCGAAGATCGGAGTATCGCGATAACGCCATCCGATGGAAATTATTTTTTGGATGTCGTGTTTAGCCGTGCCTTGAATGATAGATTGCGTGATATATGGAAGTCGGAGGAGAATTCAAAAGCATTGGAAGAAGTTTTTGAGGATTCGTATTCTTGTGTATATATTCCGGCTGGGCGTGCGCTTTTATCAAGGCAGGCGTTGTTAGACCTGATTCAGGCAAATGAGTTTGCCGTATCGTTTCGCCCTATTGCATATAGTGAATTTGATTTGATTGATGCCGTTACGAGAGACTACATGCTTGAGGTTTCGGCAATGCGCACGATATTATCAAGGACGGATCTGGCTTCGTTTGCACGGATGATGGAAAAGTCGGAACGAAAGGACTCTTTTCGATATATGTGTGATTTACAAAAAGATATTTTAAAAGGAACCTATGACACGAATGGAAAAGAGGATTATATTGTTTTAAATCAGGATAAAAAAGTTCCGGTTTCTTATGCTTCCTCCGGGCAACAAGAAGTGATGTGGATTATGAATCTGTTGTTGGGGTTCGTGGCAAATGGGCGAGGCGGAAATTGTATATTGATTGAGGAGCCGGAAACGCATTTACATCCGGACGCTCAGTATACCTTGATTAAATTTATTGCCGCATATCAGAATTTGACAAGGAGCCAAGTTCTGATTACGACACATAGCCCATATATTTTGTCTTCTCTTAATAACTTGTTCTATGCATCCAAAATATCAAAGTTTAAAGCCAATGATAGTATCCATGCCATTATTCCGAAACAAAGCTGGATGAACGAGGAAAGTTTTCAGGCTTATAGTGTGGAGAAGGGGAGTTTGGAAGATATTAAAGATGTGGATTTGGCAATGGCTGACATTTCTAGGCTTGATTGTATTGCGTCCCGGCAGGATGATGAATATGAAGCGATGCTGGGACTTCCAAAGGAGGAGAAAGAATGCTGTATCAACTGATTCCACTTGAAAAATATGAAGATAGTTCTTCGGAGCTGATTCTTGACGATTTTTCTTCTGGAAGTGAGGCCGTTTATCATTTGGAAAATCCGAACGGCATGAAGGTTATTTATTGTTGCCCGGATGAACTAAGGGGGGAAGAGCCAAGGTGTGATTATCTTTTATGTGTTTCGGAACGGAATTTAGTCAAGTTTGTTGAATTAAAAGGAGTGGACAGTATCAGTGCGGATCACCCATGTTGTAAGACGAGTTGGCAACATGGATTTCATCAACTGGAAGCTACATATGAAGCGTATGTGCCTTTGCTAGATTCAAAGGATGTAAAGGAGTTCGTGTTATGTACCGCATTACCACGAGGAAGAATTAATACGCGTTACAAACAAGGTACAAGATATAAAAGATTAAGAGAATTGGGTGGACGTATGTTGGTTTTGTGTCGAGATGAATGGGATACGTTGACGTAAACGTGATTCGAAAAACACGATATGTGGTAAAGGTTTCTCCTTGGTCTGTAACTATTTATGTCCATGGGGCACATTAATGAAGGCATGGAAAATACATTTGATGATGACATGGAGCACGAACGATGGAAAAATTGAAATGGAAGCAAAAGTTTGACAAGGACACGTTGGAGCGGGGAAGGAACGCCTATCTAAAGAAACGGGTGGACGCTCTGCAGGAAGTGGACGGCGGATACACGGCGGCGGTTCTTGGCAGGGAGCGTTTCGAGGTGTCGGTAAAAATAAAGGCCGGGGAATTGGGCAGGATGCGCTGTAAATGTCCGGCGGCAAAAATCGGCAGGAATTGCGAGCACATGGCAGCGGTTCTCTATGCAATTACGGGAAGGAAGGACGCGGCGGAGAAGAAGCAAAGCGAGTCGGAGCTGATGGCGGCCTGGCTTGAGATGGATGAGAAGCTTCGGCAGGAGGAAAAGAAAAAGCAAGAGCAAAAAGTTGCGGAGGCAGAGAGAAAGAGGCAGGAGCAAAAGGTATCAGAGGAAGAGAGGG
>CATLEQ010000398.1 GCA_949915905.1 uncultured Lachnospiraceae bacterium
GGGAAACGGGGAATATGAAAAACTGCAGAAGAGCATTGGCTTTTTAGATGATCTTTCGGACAGCCGCCCTTACGGTTATCCTCTGGCGATTAAGGGGATTTTTTTTCAGCTTTTGTTTTTAATTTTGGGAAATATGCAGCAGAGCCAGGAAGGAGGGAAGGAAAAATGATTGAGAAGAATACGCCCAGCCGGGTCATTTTTAACATTTTGAATTATGGGTTCATGATTTTGTTCAGTATCGTCTGTATCGTGCCCATCTGGCACGTGATCATGTGCTCCATCAAAATGAACGAGTGGTACGAGAAGGGATACATTTACCAGGATTTTGCCAGCCGGACGGGAGATGCCTTTTATACGCCGAATCCGTCCATGGTCAACAGCGGCGCGGTGGGAATCTGGTACGGCATGACGGCACAGCTGGATAACGGACTGGAAATGAGCATCGGGGTGGCGGGTGCCGACGTTCGTCCTTTAAAGCCGCCGGTAAATGAAAAAGATCCGGATTCCTTCCTGGGAATTAACATGCTGTATGCGAGGGCGGACAGTATGGACAGCAACGGATACGTAGTATCCACGGAGTGCAGCAAGGAGAAGCTGATTCGCTGGCCGCAGATTTGCGACTTTCTATTTTCCGAGGAGGGGGCGATGCTGCGTACCTACGGACTGGACGAGGAACACGGCTCGGCGGAGTGTACGTATAATCAGGAACTGGGGCTGGAAAAAGGCTATTACGTGTGGGACGAGGACGGAAATTATGTGGAAAATCCGGCCTGGTCGGGAACGACGGATCATAACTACTATAATATTCTTACGGGATACCGTCTGCCGGGAGTGCGCTGGAATCAGTATGAGCTGGAGCAATTAAATGAAACCATCGTAAACGCGCAGGAGGTCTGGGGAACTTATGGGTTTGAAAATACGATTCCGACTTCGATTAACAGCTATTTGACCGAAGACGAATATACGGCGATAAAGGATTATGCCGCTTATTACAGTACGGAATTGGATGTCTGGACGGTGAAATACATCATGGGCACGGAAGAACTGACGGAAGAATCCTTTGAAAACTTCTGCAAGACGATGGAAAACCTGGGAACCGAGGAAGCGACGAAACTAAAGCAGAAGGCGTATGACCGCTCCATCGGCAAGGAATAAAAAGGTAAGGAATAAAAAAGCGAGAAATAAAAAGACGTGAAATAAAAAGGCATAAAAGAGAAGCATGGGAAAGAAGAGGATGGCATGGATCATTTGGACTTTATCAAGGAGCCGACAAAAAAGGCACTTTTGAAAATGTTTTTACCCGTCATGGCGGGCATGATATTGAATCTTGTCTACAATATTGTTGACAGTTTATGGGTGGGCAATCTTTTGGGTGACACCGCATTGGCGGCATTGGCCAATGCGACCCCCATTGTCACGCTGACATTTGGTTTCGGAATGGGCGTGACAAGCGGCATGGCCATTTTACTGTCCCAGGTCGTGGCGAAGAAGGAGGGGGCGGAGGAGGAAAGGATTATTTCTTCGACCTTGCTTTATACCGTGATTATCGCCCTTGCCATGGTGGTTGTAATCGAATTGCTCCTGGGCAATATTCTACAATGGATGCATGCGCGGCCGGAGACGGTGGCAATGGCAGAAGAGTATTTGACCATTTATATCCTGGGGTTGATTCCGTCGTATATTTTCTGTCATTTGACGGCCATGCTCCGGTGCTATGGCGACAGTGTGTTCCAGATGATTTCCATGCTGATTTCCAGCGTGCTGAATGCCATTCTTGATCCGATTTTAATCGGGCGGATGGGGCTTGGCGGGGCGGCGGTTGCCACCGTGTTTTCACAAGTGGTTTCCCTGGTGGTACTTATTTTTTATTGCCGGAAGAAGGGATATTTCCATATCAGGCTGAAATCCATGCGGATGGACCTGCTTGTGTCGGTGTCGAAACTGTCCTTGCCCACCGTAATCCAACAATGCGCGCCGTCTTTAAGCAGCACCGTGCTGACCGCCTGCGTCAATGGATTTGGCATTGCGGCGATGGCGGGATACGAGGTGGTGGGGAAGTTGGACATGCTTTTGTACTTTCCGCCGATGGTACTGAACATGGTTCTGACTCCGATTATCGGATACTGCGTTGGCGGAAAGCGTCCTGACAGGGCCAAGGATTATGTCAGTTTTGGCATTCGGCTAAGTATGATGCTTACGGCAATATTTGGAGTCATTTTGCTTCTGTTTGCCGGGAAAATTTCAAGCATATTCGGCTGTAGCATGGATGCGCAGGAAATTGTGCAGCATTGCATGTATTTTCTCGTGGGCGGTTATCTGTTTAATGCCGTCACGCAATGTTTCATGGGATGCATCAATGGTTATGGACACCCTGCAAGCGGCATGATTATCACGATTTTAAACCATATTGTGATTCGAATTCCGTTTTCCATCCTGCTTTCAGGCACCGCGCTGGGGCTTGACGGGATTTGGATTACGCTTTTGTTTAGCTTCCTGGCGGCATTTGCCTGCGCCCTCGTCATGAATCGGCGGGTCGTCAAGGCAAAAAGTGCGTAGCAATCCGTGTCATTGGGGGCAAAAGGCCATTTGCCCCCAATATTATAAAAAAAGAAAATGGAGGAAAAAATCATGGCAAAATTTAATTTGGAAACACCAATCAAGGACATTATGGCAAATCCGGCGGCAAGGGAGGCACTTACGAAGGTGGCGCCGAAATTGGCAAGCAATCCGATGCTGACGGGAATGCCGATGGGGCTTAAGCAGATGGCGGCATTTGCGGGTGACAAATTGCCAAAGGACGTTTTGGAAAAAATAGAAAGCGCCCTGAGTGAAGTGGAGTAAAGAGAAATGAAGGGATTGGAGCATTATCAAAAAGGGGTTAATCTAGGCGGCTGGTTGTCACAATACGAACGCTTTGACGAGGAGCATTTTGCAACATTCATCAGGCGGGAGGATATTCATAAGATTGCGGCATGGGGCTTTGACCATGTACGGCTTCCGATTGACTATCCGGTGTGGGAGGCGGGTTATCAATACATAGACGCTTGTGTAGAATGGTGCAGGCAAGAAGGGCTCGCCATCGTGCTGGACTTGCACAAGGCACCGGGATTTACGTTTGAAAACGGCTTTGATAATCCACTGTTTAAGGAGGAAGAACTGAAACGGCGTTTTGTGGAAATCTGGCGCGATTTTGCGAAACATTATCAAAAGGAAGGCGACGGGGTGATGTTCGAACTGCTCAACGAGGTTCATGTACAAGAGGTGGAGAGCCTCAACGAGCTTTATGGGCGGGCAATCGAAGCCATCCGGGAAATAAGCCCGGGGCGCAAAATCCTATTGGGAAGCAATCAGGGCAACCGGGCGGGGGAACTAAAGCATTTGAAGCTGTATGAGGATGAAAATATCATCTATGGTTTTCATTTTTATGACCCGTTTTTCTTTACCCACCAGCGGGCCGAATGGACACCGATACAGAAATGTTTGAATGCCGTGCAGCCTTATCCCGGAA
>CATLEQ010000399.1 GCA_949915905.1 uncultured Lachnospiraceae bacterium
ATAGTTGTTGTTCCAGTCAAGTACCGTCGTCGGCTGCTCGCTCGCCAGGCTCATCGCCCGCATCGTCAACGCGGAGCACATGTCAATCTCACAAGAAGCCACGATGCCGCGGTCATTTAACTCGCTCAAAAGCACGCACGGGCAAATGCGAAGCTCCGCCTCCATCTCGTTCCAACAGCGCAGAGCCAGCGCGTCCAGATGGTATTCGTCTATGTACTCGTCAATCACGACCGCCAGCTTGGCCAGCGTGTTCATGTTCGTTTCCGGCACGTCCGAACAGTCCGTGTAAGCCTGCAATACGGCCTTCTTCTCCTGCACCTTCGCGTCCGTCTCGGCCTTGTTCCTCACCTTGAAAAATACTTCCGACAAGTCGAACGATTCCACGTTGATACCGTATTTCTGCATGGTAATCTCGTCAAAACGCACGGTCTTGAACGCCGTCGTCCTGCCGCCGATGCAACCGATATTGAAACGCTTCATGCCGTTCACCACGCGGCAGATAGCCGCAAAATCCTTCAAATTCTGCGCGAACGCCTCGGAAAGTGGATGTACGACGTGCGGCTTCATCACCGTGAACGGCACGTTGTACTGTGTAAATACGTCCGTCACGGAGAATTTACCGCAATACGCGTCTCGTCTGTGCGCAAAATCCATCTTTCCAATCTCGTCCGGATACGCCTGCATCAAAATCGGCACGCCCGCGTCCTGCAAGGCCGTGATGGCACCGTTCTCATCGGCAAAAATCGGCATGGAGAATATCACGCCGTCGTATTCCCCGTCATGCTCCTTTAACCACTTCGCATACAAAAGTCCCTCGTCACGGGTTTCCACGCCGCCGTAGCGCGTAAGCTCCGCGTCCATGGCAATATAATCATATCCCGCGTCCGTCACCGCCTTAATCATGTCCTCCCTGGCACCGTAAATCAACTCGCCCGGCATGAACCCTCTGTTACAGAAGGCCAATGCAAATGTCATTTTTTTCATCTCAACCACGTCCTCCTTTTGAAAATAATTGTTTTCGTAACTGTGAGAATACTAGACAGTTACGTGTTTTCTTTGAATTCATATCTATATTTTACTTGATTCAAATTCGATAATATATAGTAATCTGTTCATTTTTCTTTGATTTTGTCCGCGCTTCATGATACAATGGCATAAACAACGAACTGACACTGCGGGCGACCGCCCGACAGAGAGGAGCCGACGATGATTTCCACGTTCAATCTAACCAAATTGAATTCCCTTTTGAAAGATTTTTATACGATTACGCGCATCCGTATCACGGTATTCGACGAAACCTTTCGCGAATTAGCAGCCTACCCGGAACAAATGGCTCCCTTTTGCCAGCTATTGCGCACGGACGGGCAGGCACTTTCCGAATGCCGGAAATGCGATGCCCGAGCCTGCGAAATTGCCGCCCGCGAGCACGCCGCCTACACCTACCAGTGCCACGCCGGGCTGACGGAAAGCATCGTGCCCCTTCATATGGGAAATATCACGATTGGATACTTGCTGTTTGGGCATGTATTTCCTTACAAATCACATGAAGAAGGGTGGCGAATCATCAAAGAACGCTGCCAGAATTATCAGGTGGACTTGGACGAGTTGAAAACCGCCTGCTACGAACGTCCCTTGATTCCCGCCGATTACATCCAGGCCGCCGCCCACATTTTACAAGCGGTCGCCTCCTACCTCTGCCTGGAGCGGATGGCGATTCTCGGGCAAAAGGAACTGCCCGCCCAGATTGACGAATACATCATGGCACATTATACGGAAGAACTTGACGCGAGGAGCATCTGCGAACATTTTAAAATCGGGAAGACGACGCTCTACGAAATTGCCAGCCAGAATTACGGCATCGGCATCGCCGCCCACATCCGGCACTTACGAATTGAAAAGGCAAAAACCCTGCTGGTTTCCCGACCGGAAATGAACATCAGCGAAATCGCGGCAGAATGCGGATTCCACGACTACAACTACTTTATCACGATATTTCGGCAGATGGTCGGCATGCCGCCCAGGCAATACCGTCAAACACAAAGGGAGGGCTTTCTCTAAGCCCTCCCTTCTTTATATCATAGGAAACTTCGTTCCCTATGATATAAAACCCTCCGGGGGATGCGCACTTCGCGCATAAGGAAACTGGCTGCTGACGCAGCCGCGCTCCGGCGCAAGAGTCCGGCAAGCCGGACTCTTTGTTCGGAACTGTAGGAAAATAGTTCCTTATCTCATCGCAAATATTTCCATCGCCTTTTTACAGTTCTCTTTCATCGCCTGCGTTCCCCACGAAACGATGTCATGGTACATAATCGGCGCGTCCTTGTCGCTCTCCACCAAAGAATAACAGTACTTATATTTCTTCCCGTTCTTTTCTACCGGAATGCATCCCATCTGGAACTGATTGGCAATCGTCTCGCCGCCCGCCATCGCCATGTACGTGTAGTAATTAATCTTGCGCACGCCCTTTGTGATGGCCGTCTGGAAATCCTCCTTGCTCACGCCGGAACCGCCGTGCATCACGACCGGGATGTTCGCAATCTTGCGCACGTTTTCCACGACGGAAAAATCCAGCTTCGGCTTGCTCAAATACACGCCGTGGGTCGTCCCGAACGAGCATGCCAGCGCGTCAATCCCCGTCTGGTCTACGAAATCCTTGGCCTGATGCGGGTCGGTATAAATCTTCTCCGGGTCGTTTCCGTTCCCCGCGGAGCCGCTGCCCGTCTCACGCTTGCCCATGCAGCCGATCTCCGCCTCCACGGACGCGCCAACCTTTCTCGCCAGCGCGACCACCAGCTTGGTATTGGCCACGTTCTCTGCAAACGGCAGGGTCGAGCCGTCATACATTACGGAAGTGAAGCCCATGTTCAGGGCGCGGTTGATATACTCCACCGTCTCGCCGTGGTCAACATGTACCGCCACCGGCACCTTGGCACGCTTCGCCATCTCCAACATGACCGGCCCAATCACGGAAATCGGCATGATTTCCTCGTGCACCTCTGCATGTTGGATGATGACCGGCACGTTAAGTTCTTCCGCCGCGCCGATGACCGCCATCACGGACTCTAAGTTCGGGGTGTTAAAAGACCCGACCGCACAATTCTTCGCTTCGCATAATTCCAAAATCTCACTTAATGTAAATAACATGATTTTCCACCTCAATTCATTTTTCATAGGTACTTGAACGCCAATCTCTTATGTTTTCTATCATACACTATCTTTCATGGGAAATCTATATGGAAACGTTCATAAAACTTCGAATTTGTCCGTATTAGGTTACTTTTCACGGGGTGGGGAAACAAGGAATAAAGCGTTGCAAGCTTGCTTGCATAACGCTTTATTCCTTGTTTCCCACAACCCGAAAAGGGTGGCCGCCCCCACAGCGAGAAACATAAGCCCTTGAAAAGGGCGGCGTTCGCGTTTATCGCCCGGATACTAAACTATTTGGGCAACCTACCCGTGGAAAAAAACCCTATTACATACCAAAAAAGGCCGA
>CATLEQ010000400.1 GCA_949915905.1 uncultured Lachnospiraceae bacterium
GTCCATCAACGTACTGGCGATTGCCGCAGTGGTCGTGTTCCAGCCGGAGTTGCGCCGGGCCTTGGAAAAGCTTGGGGAAAAGAAAATTTTAAAAATCGGCAGTTTATTTGACCGTACGCATGAGAACCGGCGTTTTACAAATGAGACGTTGTCCGGAATTGTAAATGCATGTTATGAGATGGGAAAGGTAAAGACCGGGGCACTGATTGTCGTCGAGCAGGCCATCCATTTGACGGAGTATGAGATGACGGGAATCGAATTGGACTGCATCGTGTCCAGACAGGTCTTATTAAACATATTTGAGCACAACACGCCGTTGCACGACGGCGCGGTGATTATTCGAGGCGACAGGATTACCTCTGCCACTTGCTATCTCCCTTTGTCGGACAATATGCGGATTAGCAAGGATTTGGGGACTCGGCATCGTGCGGCGTTGGGCATGAGCGAGATTAGTGACGCGTTGGTAATTGTCGTGTCCGAGGAGACGGGATTTGTATCACTTGCCGTTGGGGGAGAATTGATGCGCGACATTGCTCCGGACGTGCTGGAAAAGAAGCTTGGCCAGATTCAGTACAGAACTTCGGAAATCAAGAAGTTCTCTGTGCGGAAAGGACGGCGTAAAGATGACAAAGTATAAATGGACACAGAATACGGGCTTAAAAATTATTGCGTTCGTTTTTGCGGTCGTGCTTTGGATATTGGCAGTCAATATTGATGATCCGGTGAGTAACGTCACGATACGTAACGTCCCGGTCGTCGTGGTAAATGACGAAGTAGTGACAAACAAGGGGAAGACGTATCAGATTTTGGATGGCATACAGAGTGTGAACGTGACGGTATACGGAAAACGTTCCGTGGTGTCGAAGCTGGACAGTAGTAATTTGGTCGTGTCCATAGATTTGACCAAGATGGAAGTGAATACATTTTTAGTACCGGTCGACGTGAGCCTGCAAGGTTTGAGCGAACAAGAAAAGACGGCGATTACCGAATTTGAGACAGATCCGAAAAATCTTCAGGTCAAGATTGAGGATCGGATTAAGAAGGATTTCCCTATTTTAGTTAGCACTACCGGCACGGCGAAGGATGGCTATGTCGTTGGCACGATGACATCGAATCCAGAGAAAGTCAGCATCAGCGGTCCAGAGTCGCAAGTGAATATCATCGCGAGGGTCGTGGCCAGGGTGGATGTTTCCAAACTGACCAAGGATAGCGTGGAAACGGCGGAATTGCGTTTGTATGATGGAAACGGTAACGTGATGGATGAAAGCATGTTGTCTAACAATCTTGGGGACGAGGGTGTCAGTGTCAACGTGCAGATGTTGCGCAGCAAGGACGTGAAGTTGGATTTTGAAGTGTCGGACACATTGGCGGAGGGGTATATCTGTACCGGTTGGAGCTTCGAGCCGGAGCGGATACAGGTATGCGGTACGAAAGAGGCACTTTCCGGATTGACGGAGATTGAGATTCCGTCCGACGTGATAGCGTTGGAAGGGGCGGACAGCAAGCAGGACATGACGGTGGATATCTCACCGTATCTGCCGGAAGGAGTGCGGCTGGTGGATGATAGCACGAACAACGTATTGCTTACGGTGACGATTGAAGAAATTGGAGTCAGGACGATTGAACTGCCGGTAGAATCCATCCGCATTAACAATTTAGTGGATAATTTGAAGGTCAACTTTGAAGAAAACGAGGTTTTGGAGCTGCGTTTTACGGGAACGCAGGAGGAATTGGATAAATTGGACATTCGCAATGCGGTGTCGATTGACTTGAATGGCTATACAAAAGAAGGAATCTACGAGGTGGAGGTTCACATCGAGGAGGCGGAATCCGCGGTCAGGCTGCTCGACAAACCGAAACTCCATGTGGTTCTGACAGAAAAACGTGATGAATAGAGGATATGAGGTATGGTAAGCGCGAAAGTGAAAATTAAAAACCCCACAGGACTGCATCTGCGGCCGGCAGGAGAATTTTATGACGCTGCTGTACGGTTTAGTAGCAAAGTGATGGTGGAAAAAGTATCAGAAAATAAGCTGATATCGGCAAATGCGAAAAGTGTGCTCAGCATTTTGGGGGCATGTATCAAAAGCGGAGATGAAATTACAATTATTTGTGACGGAGAAGACGAAGAGGAAGCACTGCGGGAGATGGTGCGAATCGTGGAAGATGGTTTAGGGGAGTAAAATCATATGCCGGGAAGAAATCGAAATAATTATCAAGGGGAAAGACGAAAAAGGGGGAGAAATCCCCGCCGGAGTTTTTTCTTGCCAATCGTGCAGGCGTTGGCAAGCTTGATGTTTTTTGGCGTTATTATTTTGTTGGACATTTTTCCGATAAAGTATTTATTGATGTTGGCAATCATTCTTTTCATGCTGTGGAGCCTTACGCTGAATTTGCAGATTGCCCATAGGGCGACAAGAGGCCTGGGGAGGATTTTGAGCCTATTATTAACGGTGGTCTTATTGGCGGGCGGCTATTACGTCGTCAAGACAAATGACATGATCGGGATGATAGCGGGAGGCAGTCACAAAACGCAGATGATAGCGGTGGCAGTGTTGGAAGAAGACAGTGCGCAAAATCTAACGGATGCCGCCGGATATACGTTTGGCTTGCGTCCGGAAGAGGGCGGAGGCATGGAGGAAGCCTTGCTTGCCGTGGAGAAAGAACTGGGGGCGGATATCGCCACAACCGTTTTTGATTCCGTGGAGGAACAAGCGGTGGCTCTTTGTGAGGGAAATGCCGGTGCCATCATCTATAATGAGGCGTATCTTTCTCAAGTTGAGAGGGTTTTGCGTGAATATGGAAAGTCAATCCGTGTCATTTATCGCGGGACGGTTCGAGTGGAGATGGATTTTGGCGGTTCGGACAGTAACATTACGAAAGAGCCGTTTTGCGTGTACATTAGCGGAATTGACGTGTTTGTCGACCCACAGACGGGAGAGGCCGTCAATAGCTCCGGCGAAACGGGACAAGGGCGTAGTGACGTGAACATATTGGCGGTAGTAAATCCGACGACGCAGCAGATTCTCCTCGTCACGACGCCGCGCGATTATTATGTGAGCATACCGGGCGTGTCAGGCGGAGAACCCGACAAGCTGACCCATGCGGGGCTTTACGGGATTGATGCTTCGATGGCGACGTTGGAGGAGCTTTACGAGACGGAAATCAACTATTATGCGAGGATGAATTTCAATGCATTGATTGATATTGTCGATATTTTGGGCGGTATTGACGTATATTCTGAATATGAATTTACGACCGGATGGGACTCTTCCGGAAATGATACTTTTACCGTGACGGAAGGATATAACCATTTGAATGGTGCACGGGCACTGGCATTTTGCCGGGAGAGGCAGAACCTGGCCGAGGGCGACATGCCAAGAGGCAGAAACCAACAAGCGGCGATTACGGCCATGTTGAAGAAGATGGTGTCGCCGACCATGCTGGTGAAGGCGAACAGCGTCATGGAGACCATCG
>CATLEQ010000401.1 GCA_949915905.1 uncultured Lachnospiraceae bacterium
GGATCCGATATTATCCCCGTTGTACGCGGATTACACCGGGTTCCCGCCTCTGCGTGTCGTGTGGGATGCCGATGAATGCCTCAGCGTGGACGGCCGCAGGCTTGTCGAGCTTGCGAAAAAGGCAGGGGTATCCGTCGAGAGCAAGGAATGGAGCGGGACGTTCCACACGTTTGAGATGCTTGCTTCATTGGTACCGGAGGCGAAGACCGAGGTCAAGGACACGCTGGAATTTGTGGGACGTATGACGGAGTGAATGTTATTGTTCAGCTCCGTAAAAAAGCCCCCTTTAAAGAAGATAAGGAGAAAAAAAACATGGAAAACAATCAAAATGAAAACATTTACCGTACCGCGAAGATGTGGCAGATTCGTACATATCCTTTGGTCGGCGGCGTCAACAACGCCTTTTACATGCTGATGATGTATGTCAGCTACGTGGCTGTCGGAGGATACGGCCTTTTGACGGCGGCTGTCGGAATGATCCTGACGGCGACCCGTATTTTCGACGGTATCACGGATCCGATCGTCGCGCTGCTCGGCGAAAAGCTGGGCATGAGAAACGGACGTATCCGCATCCTCCTCTGGGGCGGGTGGGCAACCATGGTCATCGGGCTGCTGCTCATGTATTTTGCAGGCGTAGGCCATAGTCCCGTCATTTTTGTCATCACTTACCTGATTTACATATTAGGTTATACGATGTTCGGCGTAGGACAGAACTCTGCGAACCCGGTTATCACAAACGACCCGAAACAACGCCCGCTACTGGCAAAATGGAGTTCCATCTACTCGATGGCATGCATGATGGGAATCAGCATGTTTATGGCCGTCGTATTGTTGCCGCATTTCAACAATGAATACTCCATCGCCACAACCATCGCCGGATTCGCGCTGGCTCTTGCCGGGTGGTCTGCCACCATGCCGCAGCCTACGGACGAAAGGACTCCGATCGTGTTACCGATGGTCATCATCATGAGTCTGATCGTACCGATTATCGGATGGGTATGCACCATCGTGGCAATGAAGTGGTATCCGTTGACGAGCGAGAAGATGGTAGAGATTCAGAAATCTCTTCATGACAGACGCGAGGCAAACAAGGCACAAGCTTAAGCCCTTTGTAAATAGTCCCTTTTATAGTTGCAATGGACAAAGCACTTCAGACAAAACACGCCGTGCAATCGGACGACCTTTTGCGCGGCGTGTTTGTTCCATTATATTCTGTTTGTTTTGCTCTGCCCTGAGTCGTTTTATTCTGCCTCCGGCAGACAGTGCATATGGGTTTGCCCAAGTACCCGAAAGCCCTCTGCCTGGCCTTTGAAACTTCGAAGCCCCATATCTGCCGCACGCAGTTTCAGATATAGGGAGAGTGATTTTGCAGCCGCCGATCCTGCCGGGAACTGAGAGGTATGGCAATGAAAAATGGAGGAAAATTGCTTGTTTCTATATTCTCCTCCGATAGCCACGTACCGGTTCGGCTTTGCAGTCATATAATAAGCAAGTGCTTTTACATCGGCAGGAGCGGCACCATAAGACCGCATAATTTCGGCGTAGGGCGAAAAGCAGGCAATACGCCGTACCGCGTTCCCCACATTCAGATGGTCGGCATGGCACTCACTGGAAACGCAGGGATCCGGCGCGAACAACACATCAGGTGCAAACTCCCCGACCACGGATGCAATCTCACGAAAAAGCTCTTTTTTGTCATATAGTCCGCCGTCACTCAGACCGAGAAAGCGGACATTCTTTACGCCCAATACCTGCGCGGATCGCCTTGCCTCCCGCATACGAATCCGTGCAAGTTCATCCGGGCTTGTCCCGGCAGGGGCATTCTCAAGACCAAAACGTCCGTCAAGGCAGATGAGAAAACATACCTCTTTTCCCGCCGCGACAAATTTTGCGGCGGTAGCTCCCGCACCGATTTCAATATCGTCTGGATGCGGACCAATGAACAGATAGCGGTTATAATTTTCAATATCCGGCCGCGGTACGGCAAATCGAATGACAAAAGAAGTCAGGCTCATTTTTTTCACCTCCTAACCGCCCCGCAAGCTCCGTGCATCGGCGCAATTTCATGTCTTTCATTCCGGTCATCTCCTCTTTTTTATGTATAAACCCATTCTATTCCCTTTTGTACTGCAGACTGCTTTCTTGAAAAATTATACAACGCTTTATCATTTTTACGCAATAAAAAACGGCAAAATTTTTATTTACAATGCTTTTCTGTATCGTTTTTCTTACTCCGTATGGTTCACGATCGCCCGATATTCTCTCGGCGTCATATTCTGCAATTTCTTAAACAATCTTGAGAAATAATTATCATCCATGATCCCAACCTTCCATGCCTACTTCCTTTTTAAATTTCCGGGAAAGATAGCTTGCATTCACGTTAAACTCCAGGGCCAGACCCCGCGTTCCCAGCTCTTCCTGCAAATGAAAGTTAATATAATTGACAACGTCAGTGACAATTGCGGAATATTTGTTCATCGCATAATTCTGCACCAGCAGACAATATTTCCGTATAAACTGCCGGTTGATTTCATTAATCTCTATAATGGTACGCGCCACTTCTATCTTCCTGCCAAACCAGGAGGACAACTCATCAATATGATAGGGGTGAACTCCCGCGGTCTGAACCGCCTTTCGGAAAAGCACGTTCAGAATCACCAATTCCCGCTTTGCCTCCCTCAGATTGTCAGAATTCCGTGTTTCCGTTCGAAACATTGACAAATCGGACATTGCCTTGCTCACCCCCGCAATGTCTCCTTTTGCAACGGCTGCCATCATTACCTCTTCGCATTGATATCGTTCCTCCACGATTTTTGCCGAGAGATGATTCTCAAACTCGATCTGCAACTGTAAATGTCGGTTATTTTCCGGGAGATTCCAGTCCGCCCTTTCCAGCCCGATCGTGTCCTCCCCCGACAAATATTTCAAAAAGACAAGCACCACCGATTCCATACGATTTGCAAGCGGAATTCCATTATAGTAATCATTCAGTACTTGAATATGATAAATCTCCAGCCCCAGCCGCTCCACGACTTCCGACGAATCTATTTCCCCCAAGTGTGTAGTGTCCAGATACGAACCAATCATCAAAAAACCGTCATCTGTTTTCTCCGCAGACTTATACCCAAGGGACTCCTCTAACACATGCCCCTGCGGGGCGGGCGGACTCTCCTGGTCCGTCAAGGTATAAATCAGATAAGAGACTCCGAACGCATCATACAACAAGTATAATTTGTGATCCTGGCACAGGCCTTGCAGCTGTCTGACAACCGAATCAAAATCATACTCTTCATACAACTGTGCACGGAGGCCTCCGTCAAAATTCTGAAATCCCTCATACGGCTTTTGCCATATGCACATTTTGATTCCATAGGTATCTATCACATCCCACAGCAGCTCCCACTTTTCATTGTTCATGCCCGCACCTCCAAACACGTAATCCGAAGAAACTATTACAACCGCCTGAT
>CATLEQ010000402.1 GCA_949915905.1 uncultured Lachnospiraceae bacterium
GCTTGCAAACGCGCGGGGCGTGTCAGGATATAAACTTTGTCATCAGACGTGGTGGAACCGTTATTACGAAATCAGCGGTCTTTCCATCCCGGACCAGGCACTGCAGGCGTTTTATTGGAGGCAGATTTATAAATTGGGTTGCGTATTGCGCAAGGAAAGTTGCGTGATAGACAACCAAGGTGTGTGGCTGGAGACGACGCCGTGGCCGGGAACGTGGTGGAATTTAAACGTACAGCTTTGTTATTGGCCGTTGTATACCTCCGGCAGGCTAGAACAGGCGGATTCCCTGAACCGCCATCTGGCAAAGTATCAGGATGACTTGATTGAAAACGTGGCACCAGAGTTTCGGGAGGATTCCAGCGGAATCGGCACGAATACGACATGGAATTTGAAATCGAGGGCGGCCAATCCGCTGACGGACAATGGCAATCAGTTCGTGGAGCTGGGAAATCTGACGTGGGCACTGCATGACTGCTGGCTTTACTATCGCATGACGATGGATCAAGACATGCTGCGGGAATTTCTTTATCCGCTGCTTCGCAGGAGTGTTAATTATTATTTACATTTTATATGGAAAGGAGGAGATGGAAAATGGCACCTTCCGCCAACAGATTCCCCGGAATACGGAGAGCGGTGCGAGGACTGCAATTATGACTTGAGCCTGCTTAAATGGGGGTGTGGGACGCTTCTGGAGGCGGCAGAAAGTCTGGGCATCGAGGATGAAAAAGCGAAAATATGGAGCGATGTCCGTGAAAATCTGGTAGAATATCCAGTAAATGAGACGGGCTATATGATAGGAAAAAATTTGCCTTATGCAAAATCGCACCGACATTTTTCCCATTTACTCATGCACGTCCCGTTGTACCTGGTGAATAGGGAAAACGGTGATTCGTGGACACTGCTTGAAAAATCGATTCGGCATTGGTTTTCCTATCCGGGAGACATTCTGGGCTTTTCCCATGTGGGAGCGTCTTTGATGTATGGTGCCTATCAAAAGGGAAATGAAGCGTTGGCGCAGATTCAAACGTTGTTGGAGGAGCATGTCACGCAAAATTCCATGTATCGGGAAGCGGGGCCGGTAATCGAGACCCCGTTGGCGGCGGCAGAATGCATCCAACAGCTCTTGCTGCAAAGCTGGGGCGGAAAGATACGCGTGTTCCCCGCGATGCCGGATGACTGGGAAGATGCCTCATTTACGGGATTTTCGGCACAGGGCGGATTTAGGGTCTCGGCATCTTACAAGGGCGGAAGAACGGAATGGATCGAGATTGAAAGCCTGGCGGGGGAGCCGTGCGTGGTAGAAACGGACATGGACTCGGCAGAGGTCTATTATTCAAACGGACGGACGGAGCAAAAAAGAGTGGAGCGGTATTGTGAAATCCCGCTCGGCGCGGGCGAGAAAGTAAAGATGGTCAGATGTGAGACTGACGGGAACAAAAAGTAATTTAACTTCATCAGGGAAGCGGCAATGAGGTTATGAGCAAGTAGCGAAGCGGATTGCGAATATCCGCTTGACAGAAGTAGGAAAACACATATTCAAGGAGGAAATGAAACATGAAAAAAAGATTAGCGGCATTATGCCTGGCGGCGGCAATGGTAACGACGATGTTTGGCTGTGCATCAGATGAACCGAAGGAGACACCGGATGATAAGGCTTCCGGCGAAAAGATTGAATTAACCTGCTGGATTCGCGCGAGTTCGGCGGAGAACAACCAGTCCATCACGATTGAGGAGTTTAACCAATCACAAGACAGAATTCACGTGACGACGGAAAGCTATGGGGACAATTATGAGGAAATGCTGAAATTGGCGGCCAACAGCGGCGAGCTTCCGGACTTTTTCGACGTGGCGGGTCTGACGAGCCTGTCACAATACGTGGACGCGGGGGTCGTGGCACCGATGGATGAGTTTTTGACGGACGAGTACAAGGCGGAATATAATCCGTCGGCATTCGTGAAATATTCGTTTGACGGGAAGATTTACGGCATTCCGTCCCTGACGAGATTTATCCGTCTGTATTATAACCGGGATCTTTTTGACAAGGCGGGGCTTGACCCGGACAAGGGACCGGAAACGTTGGAAGAAATGTATGAGATGGCCAGGAAAATCACGGAGGCCGGAAAAGGTGAATTTTATGGATTTGGTTTTCCGATGAAGTCTTCTTCGACCTGGGAGAGGGACGTGGACTTGATTTCCATCTTGTCAGGAAAAACGGGACCTTATGCATTTGACTATACGACCGGAAAGTTTGATTTTGCCAAGGAAAAAGAGATTATTGAATATTTCGCCAAAATGTACCAGGAAGGACTTATGATGCCGGGGGCGGAGTCTTTGGACATCGAAGTGATTCGGGCGAACTTCATTGCAAACAAGGTGGGAATGTATTTTGACGGAAACTGGATGATTAATGGATATAACAACGAGATTGAAGGCGGGGACGTGACGAATTGGGATACGGCAATCATTCCGATTTTTGAAGGAGAGGAGCGCGCGAAGGATTATCTGATGCTGGACAGTGGATATAGTATCGCGGCAAATTGCGAGCACAAGGAGGAAGCGTTTGAGGCATTGGATTATACGATACGAAATATCGTCACGGCACCGGCGAGAAAAAATCCGGAGGCCATCACGCCGTCGTTCTCCGTAATCGACAGCATTAACGAGGAAGTGAATGGCAGCGAGGAGGTGCAAGGCATCAAGGGAATCAAGGGCGTAGCGGAAGGACAGTCGGAGCTTTCCTTGTTTGAAGTGACGCCGCATTCCGTACTGACCCTGGAGGGCGAGAGCCGGGACGACGTATATCCACTGTTGATTATCAATAGCGACATGGATATCGACGCGGAGCTTGAAAAGCTGAGTGCCACTTACAATTCCGCATTGGAAAATGCCGTGGAGGAAGGAATTTTGTCGGAAGAAGATTTGAAACCGGCGGGATTTGATTACTATACCCGTTAGTGACAGGGGTGCGTTATGGATTTTCAGGCTTTGACCATGTTTCTTGATGGCTTGCCCGACATGGGAATTCCCGGTGCGGATTGTATCGTGCTTCAAGGGCATCAAACCATTTACCGGCATTTTTGCGGCTGTGCAGACAGGGAAGAAGGAGTGCCGATGCGGGGCGGGGAACGTTTTTACCTATATTCTTGCTCAAAGGTGATTACGTGCGTTGCCGCCCTGACGCTATATGAAAAAGGAAGGTTTCTTCTGACGGATCCCCTTTGCGAATATATTCCGGAATTTAAAAATATGACCGTGCGCGCGGCCAAGGCAAACGGAAAAGAGGAGGTGGTGCCGTGCAGGCAAAAGATTACCGTCGGCGACCTCTTCTCCATGACTGCCGGTTTTGATTATGACGTGAGCGTGCCGGAAATACGAGAAGTTCAAGAAAAAACCTGCGGCAGGGCGCCTACCATGGAAGTGGTAAGGGCATTGGCCGCAAGGCCGCTCGCTTGCGAGC
>CATLEQ010000403.1 GCA_949915905.1 uncultured Lachnospiraceae bacterium
CTCTTCGGCGGTCGCGCCTATGCGCATCCTCCCCCCAACCGCGCGGTTGGAAAATGTTTAAGGAAGGTGATTAAAAATGTTGACGAAAAACAAGCTAAGTCCAGAAAAGAAACTGGAAACACAGCACCGGATCATCGAGCAATTTGAAAAAGAGAAAATCCAATTGCTGGACACCATCGAGACATTGACGTTTGAAAAGGAATTTGACAGGAAAAACAACATGGAATCGATAAAATTGGCAAAGTCCCTGATTGAATCCATGGAAAAGCAAATGGCCACGATGGCGGAATGTATCGACGAATTAAACGTTTACAAATCAGAATACAAGAAATGTATCGGGATGCTGAAAGATTCCCTGAGGAAACATTCCTTACATATGCATGAATCTTTACACATAA
This sequence comes from uncultured Lachnospiraceae bacterium, assembly GCA_949915905.1. GTDB lineage: Bacteria > Bacillota > Clostridia > Lachnospirales > Lachnospiraceae > Schaedlerella. The sequence goes on from CATLEQ010000403.1 coordinate 399, forward strand.
AAGATTCCCTGGTACGGAAAGGAGCCACACAATGAGGTGTATTGATTTTGAATATGACGGGCAGCTACTGTCCGACCACGATTGCATGATATGCAGTATCGGCAACCCGCCGGGGGTGGAAACGGTGGATTTCGGGAACCACGTTTCCCTAAATACCGTTCATTCCATCGGAACGAACAAGTTCCACATTTCTTCCACGGGATACGACGAGCCTTACACGGCCTCGTTCCAGGTCGCCAAATTATCCCCTGACGCGGAACTGGCAGTCCCCATGGACGAATACGAATTAAGCGACATGATGCGCTGGCTGACCAGAAAGAATTACTGCAAGTTCAAGCCGATTTACAAGGACGGCGAGTGTTTTGACATCTATTATATGGGAACGTTTGACGTGCAGCCGATTGATTTGTGCGGCAGGATCATCGGGCTCGACCTGACGTTGAAGACGAACGCCCCGTTTGGGTATTATGAGCCGGTGTGCGTCCACATGAATTTGCAAAACGAGGAGGACACTTACACGCTCATTGACGGTTCCGACGAGACCGGGCTTGCCTATCCCACGACGGTGACCATCAAATGTCTGGCCGCCGGCAACCTAGTCTTGAAAAATTCAAAGGATGCCCGCCATACGGAAGTAAAAAATTGCCAGGCAGGGGAAATATTGACGCTATACGGGGAAGAAAAACTCATCACGTCAAGCATGTCGCACAGCAAACTTTACAATGATTTCAACTATAACTTCGTCAGAATATACAACGGGCGGGAAAACGGATGTGACGACAAGGACAACGTCTTCTCTTCCACCCTCCCCTGCAATGTCACGCTCGTATATTCTCCCATCTGTAAAAGGGGACTCATTTAGTCAGAAACATGGTACAAAACATGCAAAAAAGGAGTGATTTCATTTGAAAAAAATAGTTTATAAAAGATTTGACTCGCTGGAAGAGCCGACCGTCGTGCTGTCCACGAGAAGCCAAGAACATCTTGGTTCACTGTCGAACGTCGATTCTTCGAGCATTACATATAAAAAGAATTTGAATGCCGCGAATGAATTTTCGTTCAAGATTTACAAGACGATGGACGGGAAAGAGGAACGACTGTGGGACAAGGTCGTTGACCTGAAGCTAATCTGGGTGAAGGAAGTAAACGAGTATTTTGAAATAAGGGTAAACGTCAATGACAGCAACGACACCGTGAAGTCCATCACCGGCACCTCCCTTTGCGAGGCGGAGCTTGGGCAGACGATGCTGTACAACGTAGAAATCAACAATGAAAGCGACATTTCCAGAAGCGATTATGTCATCACAAAGTTTTATGACCCGGACAACCCGGACGGTTCCCTTCTGCATAGGGTACTGGGGAAACTGCCAAATTATCACATCAGGCACGTGGACTCGTCTCTTGCAAACCTGCAGCGTTCTTTCAGCATAAATGGAACTTCCATCTATGATTTTTTGACGGGGGAATGTGCCGAACAGTTTAACTGCCTATTCCAGTTTGACAGTGCGAGCCGCGGCATTTCCGTCTATGATTTATACACGAACTGCCTGCATTGCGGGTATCGCGGGGAATACGAGGACGTATGCCCCAAATGCCATCAGACGGATCTCGCTTATTTCGGCGAGGACACCACGATTTACGTGGACAAGGAACACCTTGCGGACAACGTGACTTTCGAGACGGACGTAAGCGGCGTGAAAAACTGTTTCCGCCTGGAAGCCGGGGACGAACTAATGACGGCGACGGTCCGCTCGTTAATCCAGAACGGCGGCGGGAACATCTGGTATTTTTCAAAGGAAGACAAGGACGACATGCCAAAAGCACTTTCTAAAAAGATTGACGAATATCAAACGCTTTATGATTCTTGCACGGAAGAATACCAGATTGTATTGGAGAAGTTATATGATTCCATCGACAAAATACTCTACCACACTTCTTCCATGATGCCGAATGCCGGACACGACGAAGTGACGGCCGCGACGGAGGCAGCAAAATTAACCAACGCGCCCCTAAGCCCGCTCGGGCTTTCTGCCCTCAACGCTTCCACGTCCGCCGCCACGGTGGAGGGCGCGTTGAAAAACTACGCGAAGGTATACGTAAAGACCGGGTACGTGAAGCTGGAAGTGGGCAACGGCCATTTTCAGTATGCCGGCAAAAATTCCGACGGGTATCATTACGGCACATGGACGGGAACTTTCAAGGTGACAAATCGTTCCGACGAAAAAGACGTGGCGACATCAGGCGACCTCACCGTGACCGTCCATGACAATTATGAAAGCTTCCTCAGACAGAAAATCGAGATGCTACTCGCATCAAAGGACGATGACGAGATTGCCGTGTTTGACGTCCTTAAACTCGAAATACCGGACGCATCCATGGACACCAAAGAAGCAGAAGCGTTTAAAGCCGCGAAATTAAACGCATTTAAGGAAGCTTTGAAGAAATATGGCCTGAACCGTCTGCAATCGTTTTATGACGCGATCCAGAGCGTTCTTGAAATCATGATCGGGGCGGACCAGGCAAGTGAAAGCGCGAGCCTTTACTCTGACCTGTATCTGCCCTATTATGAGCGGTTACAGGCATGCCAGGCCGAAATAGACAAACGGCAGGCGACCATCAAACAGTTGCGGGACATTTATAACGAGCGGGAGGCGAAAAAGAATGAGATCCAATCCAAGTTGAATCTCGAAAACAACTTAGGAGAAGAACTCTACAACATTTTTTGCTCTTACCGCAGGGAAGACACGTACAGCAATCAAAACTATGTCTCGGACGGACTGAATAACACGGAATTGTTCGAAAGAGCGAAGGAGTTCCTTGAAACCGCCAAAAAAGAATTGTATAAATCAGGAGAACGAAAGCATTCCATATCGACTGATTTGAACAACATCTTATTGATTCCGGCGTTTGAACCATTACTTGATAAATTTGAATTGGGAAATTGGATAAGGGTTCGCGCGGATGAAACCGTATATCGTTTACGCCTAATCAGTTATACGATAAATTTTTCGGATTTGAAAAAAATACAAATTGAATTTTCTGACG
>CATLEQ010000404.1 GCA_949915905.1 uncultured Lachnospiraceae bacterium
TTGCATTTGGAAATCATCCAGGAACGTTTGGAGCGGGAATATAATCTGGACTTGGTGACGACCGCGCCGAGCGTCATTTATAAAGTGCATAAGACGGACGGCGAAGTGATTGACTTGACAAATCCGACCAACCTGCCGGATCCGTCCGAGATTGAGTACATGGAGGAGCCGATGGTCAAGGCGGAAATCATGGTGACGTCGGAGTATATCGGAGCCATCATGGACTTGTGCCAGGAGCGGCGCGGCGTGTACGAGAGCATGGAATATATCGAGGAAAAGCGGGCGGTTCTTCATTACCGGCTCCCGCTCAACGAGATTATCTATGACTTTTTTGACGCGCTGAAATCACGTTCCCGCGGTTATGCGTCCTTCGATTACGAAATTGACGGGTATGAGCGTTCCGAACTGGTGAAGCTGGACATTTTGATTAATAAGGAAGAAGTAGATGCCTTGTCCTTTATCATTCACAGCGCGACGGCCTATGAGCGTGGCCGCAAGATGTGCGAGAAATTAAAGGAGGAGATTCCGAGGCAATTGTTTGAAATTCCCATCCAGGCGGCGATTGGCAGCAAGATTATCGCCCGGGAGACGGTACGGGCGATGCGCAAGGACGTGTTGGCGAAGTGTTACGGCGGCGATATTTCGCGGAAGAAAAAGTTGTTAGAGAAGCAGAAGGAAGGAAAGAAGCGGATGCGTCAGGTGGGCAACGTGGAGATTCCGCAGAAGGCCTTTATGAGCGTGCTGAAGCTGGATGATAAATAGACATGAAAAAAGGGTTGGAGCTTTACATTCATATTCCATTTTGCGTGAAAAAATGCGCATACTGTGATTTCCTTTCCGCCCCGGCAGATGAAAACGTGCGGCAGGAGTACGTGGAAGCACTTTGTCTTGAGATTGGAGGATATCGCAATCATTATCATGACATATACGAGGTGGACAGTATATTTTTGGGGGGCGGCACGCCCTCCATTTTAGCGGGCGGACAAATCAGGCAGATTTTTAAGGCGATGAGAGATTCCTTTGCCATATCGCCGCAGGCGGAAATTACCATCGAAGCGAATCCCGGCACGGTGACGCCGGAAAAGCTCTCGGCGTGGCGGGAGGTTGGCATCAACCGTGTCAGCATCGGTTTGCAGTCGGCAAATGACAAGGAATTAAAATTATTAGGGAGAATCCACACGTACGAACAGTTTGAGGAAACCTATGAAAACGTGAGGAGGGCCGGGTTTTCCAATGTAAATGTGGATTTGATTTCGGCGATTCCCGGGCAGAGCGTGGAGAGTTGGCGGCGCACGTTGGAAAGGGTGGCAAAACTCGCACCGGAGCATATCTCGGCCTATAGCTTGATTGTAGAAGAAGGCACGCCGTTTTATGAGTATTTTGGAGAGAATTCCGGAGAAAGTGCTGGAGACTATTTCAGAGAATATTCTGGAGAAGAGAGGCTTGCTCTTATGCCGGGCTTCCCGGAGACGGGCAAGGATGAAGATGGCGGACATGCGAGGTATGTCATGCCCGCGCTGCCGGACGAGGAGGAAGAGCGGGAAATGTACCATTTGACGGAGCGTGTCCTTTCTTCTCATGGCTATCAGCGATATGAGATTTCCAATTATGCGAAAGAAGGGTATGCCTGCCGTCATAACCTGGGCTATTGGGAGCGAAGAGAGTACTTGGGGATAGGGCTTGGAGCCGCGTCATTCATTGACCATGTGAGATATAAGAACATACCGGATTTGGGGCGGTATCTGGAAATCATGCAAAAGAGGATGGATCTGCCGTTGGTGGAAGAGGCTGAAAACCTGGCGGTGGCAGACGAGATGGCAGAATTCATGTTTTTGGGACTTAGAAAAACGCGGGGGATTTCTGCGGCGGATTTTGCCAAAAGCTTTGGCAGGGAAATCAAAGAGGTTTACAAAAGACCGCTAAAAAAGCTTGTCGACGGCGGATTGTTGAAAATGGATGGTGAACGTATTTTCCTGACGGGGCGGGGGATTGATGTCAGCAACATGGTGTTTGTGGAATTTTTGGAACCGGAGATTTGAAAACTTGAGTGCTTGTTATGAAATGTCAGGATTGGGTTATAAGGGGATTCGTAAATGGAATCCCCTGGTGGTGTATGCCGAGCGCGGCATTAGATTTATTGTTTTTCTAAAGAAATTCCTTTCATTTGTTTTAAAATTAACGTTTTTATGTGTTCTTCTAAATAGGCCGTATTCAAGGCTTGTTTCTTATATGCCAAATAGGTTCCCTTCGTTTTTTCTACCAATAATGTTGTGAAAAATCGTTCCCAGCTTAGATAGGTATTGCTGTCTATATATTCACATGGTTCGGATAATATATTTTCCACGCCTTTGTCTTTTAATATGCCGGATTTTAAAATTAACCATTCAAAAGATTCTGGTAAATATAAACAAAGTTCTTTTTTCGCTCTCATTAAGGAACATACTTTTTCCATTTCAGAACCAAAAGCCGCTCCATCGGCAATAATCAAAATAGAACTTTCTTCAATTTGGGCTTTGACCAACTGGTATATGTTCGATTTGCCGGATGCGCTTGCACATGCTAAATCATTTTTTTTGCATATGCCATCAAAGAATTGAAATCCTGCACCTGAATCTTCCGTCACGACCAAGGTGGGAATCACTCCCTTTTCGGGTGCATAGTTCCCGTAAATATGGTACAATTCATTATATGTCTGTTTTAACGTGCCATATTTTTGGGAATCACGTATGCCGTAAATCTCTGTCACGCTATATGGTAATGAGGGAAGTGGCTCTCTACTTACAATAACGTAATAATTTGTTGTCTTTTGTATGGCGGTGGCAAATTCCGGCGTTCGAACAAAAGAATTTCCTTCGTCGATGAATAAAATGCTTTCTTGAAAAGCGGAAAGCATGGTTTCCCAGTTCCGCCCCTCCAAAATGGCACAGTTGCGACTGCATCTTAAATGAATGCCGCTGTTTATGCCATTTTCATAGTATTCGGCAATCATGTCCACTAAGGTTGTTTTTCCAGTTGCACTGTCGCCCTTGATGACCGTGAGGTTTCTGCGGATTTCGAAATCATATTTGATTTTCTTGTTTTCTACAATGATTCTATATTTCCCTTTCATAAGACGCTCCTATATATAATCCCCTGCCGTTAAAACCAACTCATTCATTCCATGTACCACTTGATTGGAATTTAAGATTCGAGCTTCGAACGTTTCTTCTCCAAAATCCATTAGATGTCGCAAATTAATGGTAACGTCACGTTCCTTGGCCAATCGCAGAATCCACTTCGCACAATTGTCGCCGCATGTGGATGCATTAAATACTTTATCAGGCACGTTCGCAATCAAAATCAGTGTTTTAACACCGCCGGATAGGCCGAGCGGAGAAATTTTTCCTAAAATAGGACTGTCAATCACTGCACTTCCAAGAACGATGGACTTGTCGATAT
>CATLEQ010000405.1 GCA_949915905.1 uncultured Lachnospiraceae bacterium
GATGCAAAAGGAAGAAACTCAAATCTTAGAAATGCATTTGCATGGAGAGGAAAAAAGAGGATTTGTGGAAATATTCTTCTGGTTGATGATATCTACACAACAGGAAATACCATAGATGCTGCAGCAAGAGTTCTGAAAAGCAGTGGAGCCGGGAAAATATATTTCTTATATTGTGTGGTTCGTCCTTAAGTTTTATGGAGAATAAGGTTTTGAGTGAAAAAAGCCCTTTGTTTGGAAGACGCAGTGCACAAATCAAGCTGGAAGCGTTTGACTATGCTGAGACGGCAGAGTTTGTTCCGAACTATTCCCCGGAAGAGAAAGCACTTTGCTATGGAATTACCGGCGGTGTTGCGAAATATCTTTCTTTGATAGATGATTCCAGAGACGTTCACGAGAACATTGTCAATCAGTTTTTCAATAAATCAGGGTATTTATATGAAGAAACACGAAATTTGCTGGTACAAGAATTCACGGATATTTCAATAGTGAACAATATTATTGAACAGATTGCCATGGGGGCGACGACACTGAATTTGATTGCCGGGAAAATTCAGGAAAACTCTTCTACGGTGCTCTATTCTTTGGAAAAACTAATCGCCGTCGATATCGTGGAAAAAAGGATGTGCATGGGCGAGGAAAAAAACCGGAAAAAGACACAGTATGTTTTAAAGGATCATATGTTTTCTTTTTGGTATCTTTTTGTACCGGCAGGAACAAGCGCAATCGAATTATCAAAGGGCGATATTTATTATGAAAAAGCCGTCAAACCCAGACTGCATGATTTTATGGGAAAGGTTTTTGAAGAGATGTGTAGAAGTTTTGTCTTGAAAAAGGGATTGGACGGACAATTGAACTGTTTTGTGACACAGACGGGATTTTGGTGGGGAATGGAAAATGTACCAGACGAGAATGGAAAAATGACGGCATTACCCGCGGATGTCGACATAGTCGGAATATCACCGACGGAACGCAGGATGATTGTTGGGGAATGTAAATTTAAATATTCCAAAATCGACAAGGAAGTTTATGAGACATTGATTCGCCGTGCCAGGGCACTTCCGTACTCTTATCCCGTTGTACAGTACGTGTTTTTTTCATTGGGAGGTTATAGTAGGTGGATGGAAGAAAACGCGGATAGAGAAAATGTTTCGTTATATACGTTAGAGGATCTCTTTTTCGCATAAGGCCATCGGGAAATTCCAGTGAAAAATAATGACGTATAGACGACACAAGTGGTGCGGGGCACGTAAACCTGCCATGATACAATGTAATATGGCCAGGTGCCGCACCGCTTGTTTTTAATAATTTAAGAAGCGAATCTATTTTGCCATATGATAAATCTTTTCGACATCTTCCAACTTCAAAACCTTGGCGGAACCTCCCTTCCCCCCGCAGACCGCCATACAACTGACTGCCATCTCGTGAATCTGTTCATCTGTCGGCTCGATTCCCAATTCCTTCATATTGGTAGGCATGCCGATTTGATGATAGAAGTCCTCCATTGCCCGGATACCGGCTTCGGCAATCTCTTCGTCGGTTCCTTCTAGTTGAACGCCCATGACATTTCTGGCGTAGCGGACGAAACGGTGCAGACAGTCTGATTTTACATATCTTGCCCAGGAGGGCCAGACCGCCGCAAGTCCCGCACCATGCGTGACGTCGAACATGCCTCCCATTTCGTGCTCCAGTTTGTGTGACATAAAATCACCGCCGTCATTGCCACATCCGGTAAGGTCGTTATGTGAAAGGCTTCCCGCCCACATCACTTCGGCACGCGCCTCATAGTTTTGAGGATCCGTGTGCAATAGGATTGCGTTTTTCATAACGGTTCGAAGCAACCCTTCTGCAAGAGAGTCTGTAATTTCCATATTCCCACCGTTTGTAAAGTAGCGTTCCATCGTGTGCATCATGATGTCCACGCAGCCGGATTCCGTCTGGTAATCGGGAAGGGTCATGGTGTATTGCGGGTTCATGATGGCAAATACCGGCCTTGCAAGATTGCTGCCATAAGATCTTTTTAAACCATTTTTTTCATCTGTAATGACGCTGCTTTTTGAAGTCTCGCTTCCCGCCGCCGCAATCGTGAGGACGCATGCAATCGGAAGGCACTTTTTAGCCGTCCTTGCATGTTCGTATAGTTCCCAGACATCCTTGTCCGGTTCCGCGAGGCCGTAGGCGATCGCCTTCGCCGTATCAATCACGCTGCCTCCCCCCACGGCAAGCAGAAAGTCCGTCTTTTTTCCTTTTCCAATCCGAATCCCCTCGTATACTTTGTCCAGATGCGGGTTCGGGACAACGCCGCCCAACTCGGTAAAAGCAATGGCTTCATTTTGCAGGGATTCTTTTACCTTGTCCAAAAGACCGGAACGTATGATGCTGCCCCCGCCGTAGACAATCAATACATGGGATGCCCCATATAGTTTCACCTGCTGTCCGACTTGCTTTTCCGTATCCTTTCCAAATATTACCTTGGTCGGTGCGTAAAATTCAAAATTGTGAGCCATTTTTTTAGTTCTCCTTCTTAAATTTGTTGGTTTTATTGTAACATAATTGTCCCGTTGCTTTCCAGTCAAAAAAATGCTTGATTTTTTCTCGAAAAATATGATAAAGTATTCTTGCAAATGAAATAATGACACATAAACGACACAAGTGGTGCATGGCACGTAAATCTGATTACGGTACGTATGGAAAAGTAATCGGATGCATGCACCGCTTGTTTTTTGTGTTATTTAGGAGAGAAGGAGGAAAAAATAATGCCAAAAAATCAATTTCAAAGGATGGTTTTTGCCTTCCTTACCGTATTAGTGACCGTACACGCCTATGTATTTTATAGTTTGTACGTGGTGAACGGGGAAGTACTTAAGAGCGTGACGGGTGAAGGCTCCGTCATCCAAGCCATCAACGCCCAGGGCGGTGTTTACATGTTTGGGAGAATGCTTCCGATATGGGTGATTGTCCTGGTTGAGTTTTGTTTTGCCTATGGGTTGGAATGCGTCATGGGAAGCCCGCTGTCATTCAGGCTTGCGTGCAAGGTGTTCGACCCGAAAAAAAATCATCCGATGTTGTTCGAGACTGCCATCATCTGCGCCACGGTGGGATTGATGTGCCCGGCAATGAGTTTCTTGGCGGCGTGGTTCTATTATCCATATTATGGCGGGTTTAATCTGTGGACGTTGCTCGCGAATTGGTTGAAATTAGTATGTTTCAATTTCCCGTTTGCCTATTTTTCACAGCTGTTCTTCATACAGCCGTTGGTAAGAACCGTGTTCAAGGTTTTGTTTGAAAGGAGAAATGGGGTAAAGAACGGAGTTGTCGAAGAATAATGCATCGGTGATAGAACTGTTTTTTTACAAAAATATGGCCGTACTCGAAAGTTGGGTACGGCCATTGTTGAAATGGCGTTTCAATCATGACATGTATTGG
>CATLEQ010000406.1 GCA_949915905.1 uncultured Lachnospiraceae bacterium
AACTGCCGTCATACCAAAAAGATCATACTATATCAAGGAGGGATGTGGCATGACTCAAGTAAACATGCTAGAGGCCAAAACAAACTTGTCAAAACTAATAAATATGCTTGAGACCAAACAAGAGGATGTCATCTATCTGGCAAGAAATGGAACGGCCGTCGTACAAATGACATTGATTCCCCATGAACCCGCAAAAAAACGTATTGGCGTGGCGGAGGGAAAATTCAAGGTTCCCGATGAATTTGACGCTTGGGATAAAGAAATCGATAGTATTATCTTATGAATTATGGTAAAATAAAATCTATCTTTTCTGTCAAAAATAAAACAAGGTATGAACAACGAAAAGGTTACTATTCACAGCCGGATGAAAGGAGTTCCCATGCAGATTTCATTTTCCCGTGACAATTTTTCATGCGCAATCCGCCGTTTCCTGCACCTCTGCGGCCTTTTGATGGCCGCCAGCGAGCTTTGGAAGCAATGGATTCTGACGTTTGTTGTAAACGGCGGGAACTATGACTGGTGGTATTTTCCGTTCCAACTTTGCAGCACCCCCATGTATTTACTGCTTCTGCTGCCTCTTTGTGAAAAATTTTTTCCAAAATTTCAAAACTGTATTTTAACATTTCTCTCCACCTACGGGCTGCTCGGGGGGCTCGCCGTGTTTATTGACACGACCGGCCTGCACTATCCGCTCCCGGCACTGACCATCCATGCCTATACATGGCATGTCCTAATGATTGTCATCGGATTATCGGTCGCCGCCCTATTGGCTTTTGCCGCTCCTATCTCCCGTCGCATCTTTTCGGATCACCGTACTTGTTTAAAGAGCCATAAACGTCTAAAACGCCGCGCATTTTGGGGCGGCACCGGCATCTACCTTTTTTGCTGCCTTGTCGCGTTCTCCATAAACACCTTTTTAGGCAGCACCGATTCTATTAACATGTTTTACATTAACCCGGACATACCTATGGTGCAAGTGGTATTTCGCGACCTCGTCCCCTATATTGGTAATGTGCCGACAATTTTTCTATATATAGGAACAACCATACTCGGAGCCTGGCTTGTACATGGATTTTGGCAATTGATGTTTCTATTGGAAAATAAAACTATAAACAAGTAAAAAATTTCTGGAAAATCAAATAAATTTATGATATTCTACCAGTAAGTCTTCATGTTGCATTTGCTTTCAACAATTTATATACGAGGTGAGATAGTGAGAATATATCTTGACATGTGTTGTTATAATAGACCATACGATGATCAATCACAGCTAAAAATTTCCTTGGAAACCCAGGCCAAACTTCATATTCAAACGCTGATTAAAAATAAAAAATTGAATTTAGTCACATCGTACATGCTCCGATATGAATGCAATAACAATCCGTTTGAAATGAGACGTAATGTGATTTTCGATTTTATTGATAGCAATACTTCTGCATATGTAGGAGATGAACGTAAAGAGAAAATAGAGGCAAAAGCGGCTCAAATCATGAAAACAGGTATACACTTCAAAGATGCCTGCCATGTTGCTTCCGCGATATTTGCAGAATGTGAATACTTTATATCTACGGATAAACGTTTGCTAAAGTATAAAAGTAATGAAATAAAAATGGTTACTCCTATTGAATTTATTATGGAAACGGAGGTTGAATAAGATGACTACAAGCACCGTCGAAATCATGAATAAAGGTATGAAGTGTTTAACAGAAGCGATGGGAATCGTAGAAGCAGAACAATTCATTTCTATTATTATTCGTGAAAAATTTGATTATACAAAATGGCAACAAGACTATTTTGATGCAAAAACACCATTAGAAATTAGCCAAGAAGCCTCACAATTTGAAAAATCCCACCCTTTCACTGGCAACGCTATTCGACTTTAAAAATCTTGCAAACACTGCACACAACCAGGCAGTGTTTGCATATTTTTTCTTTGGCAAATTTTTCACAAAATATGCTCTCCCTCTATTGTATTTCTTCTCCAAAAGTGGTAGAATATACGTGTTAAAAAATTAACACATTCATGTCTAAGGAGGACAAAAAAATGGGAAGATTTACATTACCAAGAGATTTGTACTATGGAAAAGACGCGTTGGCAAACTTAAAGAACCTTTCAGGTAAGAAAGCCATCGTCGTATCTGGCGGCAGTTCCATGAGAAAAGGCGGCTTTTTGGACAAGACGGAAAGCTATTTGAAAGAAGCCGGCATGGAAGTCGCCTTTTTTGAGGGCGTTGAGCCGGATCCGTCCGTAGAAACCGTTATGAAGGGCGCAAAAGCCATGACGGATTTCCAGCCGGATTGGATTGTTGCCATCGGCGGCGGTTCCCCGATTGACGCGGCAAAGGCCATGTGGGCGTTCTACGAGTATCCGGAAACCACGTTCGAGGATTTGTGCACGCCTTTCAACTTCCCGAAGTTGAGAACGAAGGCTCAGTTCTGTGCCATCCCGTCCACGTCAGGCACGGCGACGGAAGTGACGGCGTTCTCCGTTATCACGGACTATGCAAAGGGCATCAAGTATCCTCTGGCCGACTTTGAAATCACGCCGGACGTTGCCATCGTCGACCCGGCATTGGTGGAAAGCCTTCCGATCAAGCAGGTTGCCTATACCGGCATGGACGCTTTGACGCACGCCATCGAAGCGTATGTCTCCACGCTCAACAGCCCGTTCACGGATCCGCTGGCCATCAAGGCAATCGAGATGGTATTTGACTATCTCCCGGCTTCCTACAACAAGGATTTGGATGCCAGGGAGCAGATGCACTACGCACAGTGTCTGGCAGGCCAGGCATTCTCAAATGCGCTGCTCGGCATCGTTCACTCCATGGCACACAAGACCGGGGCGGCGTTCTCGACCGGACATATCCCGCACGGCTGCGCAAATGCCATTTATTTGCCGTATGTCATCAAGTACAATGCACATGAGCCGGAGGCCATGAGACGGTATGCCGACATCGCAAGAAGGGTCGGCCTTGGCGGAACTTCCGAAAAAGCCCAGGTTAACGCGTTGATTGAAAAGATTGAGTCCTTCAACCGCGCCATGAACATTCCGAAGACGATTCAGGAATTTGGCGTGAAGGAAGACGAGTTCCTTGAGAAATTGGATGCTATCGCGGCGAACGCCGTCGGCGATGCCTGCACGGGTTCCAATCCGAGAAGCATCACGCCGGAGCAGATGGCGAAGCTGTTCAAGTGCACCTTCTACGGAACGGAAGTAGACTTCTAAGGTACATAAACGACGGGGCATGGAAATTTCGGATAACGGGATTTTCAACCGAATTTCATAAGGGACAGAAAGGCATATTCTGCTTACGCAGCTCGTCCCGGCACGATGAGTAGGGGAAAAACTCCCCTACTCAATTTCTGTCATAGGACATTTCAATTCCTACCCC
>CATLEQ010000407.1 GCA_949915905.1 uncultured Lachnospiraceae bacterium
GGTCAGGGTTGACATGAATGTCATCGCGGACAAAGGACTGGTGGGCATCGTGACGCAGACCGGCCCGACCTGGGCGACGGTACGCTCCGTGATTGATGATTCCAGCAATATCAGTGCGATGGTTCTGTCCACGTCCGACCGCTGTATCGTGAATGGCAACCTGACCTTGATCAATGACGGAAAATTAAGTTTTGAGCAGATGGAGAATAATGACAATACGATTGCAATCGGGGAACAGGTCGTCACCTCGCACATCAGCGATAAGTACCTGCAGGGTATTTTGATTGGCTATATCCGCGAGGTGAGCGTGGATTCCAACAACCTGACCCGCTCCGGTTACATTACCCCGGCGGTGGATTTTAAGAACCTGCAAGAAGTTCTCGTCATCACGCAGACAAAGGAAGATGTAAAGAACAACGTAGATTCTGCGAACAACGCGGGCGCGGCAACTCCCGCGAACGGGGAAAATCCGGCAGACACGGGAGAGAACGCGGAGCCCGCTGTAAACGAGTAGCCGTCGTATGGGGCAAGGGGACGGCAGTTTTACTGCCGTGTGGGAAGAAATAGGAAAGGAGCGGTGCCTAAAACGATGAAGGTGAGAATGAAACGGATTTTGTTTACGGTTTTCCTGGTGCTTTTGGGCTTTGTTTTGCAGTCCACCCTTTTTCAAAAGCTGGCATTGGCATCCGTCAAGCCAAATCTTTTGCTGGTCATCGTAGCGTCCATTGGATTTTTGCGGGGGCCTAAGGAAGGGATGCTGACCGGTTTTCTGGCCGGGCTTTTAATCGACACCCAATTTGGCGGGCTGCTTGGCTTTTATGCCTTGCTTTATCTGATTATCGGTTATGTCAACGGGCTGTTGGGCGGCACCTATTATGAAGAAAATATAAAGCTCCCGGTCGCATTTATCGCAATTAACGAATTTTGCTACGGGGTCGTGGTGTATCTTTTGATGTTCATGCTCCGCAGTGAATTTGACTTTCCGTTTTATTTTAGTCATATTATCATACCGGAGCTCATATATACTATATTGGTGGCAATGGCGCTTTATCCGCTCATACGCCTGATAAATTACCGGATAGAAACGGAAGAGAAAAGGAGCATGGGAAAATTTGTTTAGATTTATCATAAAACGCGGCAGGCAACAGTTGAAAAAATTAAAAAAGACCATCGTGGAATCCCGCTTGTTCGTACTGATTCTTGTATTTATCGTACTGTTTTCCATTTTGGTCGGACGCTTGTTCTACCTTCAAATCGTCATGGGAGAATACTATCTGGACAACTACAAGCTACGGATACGAAAGACCCGCACGATTGCCGGTACGCGGGGCAATATTTATGACCGCAACGGAAACCTTTTGGCCTATAACGAGCTGGCCTACGCGGTCACCATCGAGGACAATATTACCGGAAACGACAGAAATAAAAGGCTCAATGAGATTTTGGCGAAAGTGATTGAAATCGTGGAGTCCCACGGTGATTCCGTCGTGGACAGTTTCGGGGTTGTTTTGGATTCATCGGGAAATTACCAGTACGCCCAGACAAACCGTACCCTTCGGCTTCGTTTCATAGCCGACGTATATGGGGAGAGCTATGTGGATGATTTGACGGACAAGCAAAAGAACGCCTCCGCGGAGGACTTGGTTACCTATTTGTGCACGGACGAAAATTACGGATATGACATTGACATAAAAAACCTGGATCGGGACTACGTGCTGAAAATGGTGAACCTGCGCTATGCGATTAACTTAAACAGCTACCAGAAGTTTATCCCCACCGTGCTGGCTTCCGACGTCAGCGACGAGACTGCGGCGGCCATCATGGAAAACCTGGATTCGCTGACGGGGGTGGACATCGCGGAGGAGTCGTTGCGCCGTTATGCGGAAGGTAATTATTTTGCCAATGTCATCGGTTACACCGGAAAGATTTCACAAGAAGAGTATGATGCCCTGGACGAGGACGCAAAAGAGAAATATACGTTGTCCGACGTCGTGGGGAAGGCGGGCATTGAACAGACCATGGATGCCATCCTGCAGGGAGAAAAGGGTTCTACCACGTTTTATGTGGACAGCGTGGGGAAGGTGACGGACACGGTCAGCTACAAGGAGCAGGGAATCGGAAATGACGTGTATCTGACCTTGGACATGGAATTGCAGGAGACGATTTATCATTTGATCGAGGAGAAGCTCGCGGGCATTTTGTTGTCCAAGCTTCGCAATGTCATGAACTATGACCCGCGCATGGAGAAAAACGCCAGTAACATCATCATTCCCGCCGATGACGCCTACCATGCGTTCATCGGAAACGGCATCATAGACCATGAACATTTTTCATCGGAAACGGCGGGGGTGACGGAACAAGAGGTTTATCAGGTGTTCTTGCAGAGAAAGCAGGAGGCGATGAACGCCATCATGGGCGAGCTGAGCGGCGGCATGGCGTACAAGGACCTGCCGCAGGACATGAAGGCTTACCAGGATTATATTTCCATCGACCTTTTGCAGACGAAGACCGGGCTTTTGATGTCGGACGCGATTGATACCGCCGACGAGACGTATCTGGCATGGTTTCGGGATGAGAGCATCAGCCTGAACCAGTTTTTAAACTATGCGATTTCTAAGAATTGGATAGACACTTCGCAGCTTACGGACTATATTTCACAAGAACGATATTCGGATGCCGCGCAGATTTACCAGGGCATCTTGAAATATTTAGAAGAATATTTGAACGAGGATTCCGATTTTGACAAAATTCTCTACAAATATCTTATAAAATCAAGTGGAATCAGCGGAAACCAGATTTGTGCAATTGTCTATGAGCAAGGGGTGCTTCCGATGGACGAGGGGTCTTACCAGGCTCTTCGAAGCGGGGGAATTACCGCGTTTGACTGGCTGTGCCAGAAAATCCAGAACCTGGAGATCACGCCGGGACAATTGGCACTGGAGCCTTGTACCGGCTCCGCGGTGGTCAGCGACCCCAACACGGGAGAAGTCCTGGCTTGCGTGTCGTACCCGGGGTATGACAACAACCGTCTGGCAAACACCATGGACACGGCCTATTATAATCAGTTGGCCACCGGGCTTTCCCGTCCGTTTTATAATAATGCGACGCAGGAGCGGACGGCTCCCGGTTCGACTTTTAAGATGGTGTCCTCCGTCGCCGGGCTTTGTGAGAACATCATTGATGCCGAAACCATCATCTCTTGTACCGGGGAGTTTGACAAGGTCACGCCAAGTCCCCGCTGCTGGGTATATCCGAGTTCGCATGGATGGTTGAATGTCGTGGGCGCGATTTCGAATTCTTGTAATATTTTTTATTATGAAATCGGCTACCAGCTGGGCATGGACGAGGATCATGACTATGACAGTGACAAGGGT
>CATLEQ010000408.1 GCA_949915905.1 uncultured Lachnospiraceae bacterium
CCTCACCGGCGATATCGGCAAATTTAATTCCGTCGGAAGATTTCACGTAAACCTTGGCATTACTCTTGCCCATATTAAACATCATGGAATTTCCCCCGCCGGCCTTTTTCATCATCCTATTAGCCATATATTGCCCGATGCCGAAAAATACCAGCAAAGGCAAAACCCAAGACAAAAGGATGCTTAAAAACGGAGAGGCCTGCTCTATAATCTCACTGGCAAACACGGCTCCGGACTGGTACAAGCGTTCCGTGAGACCTGGATCCTCCATAATGCCCGTTTTGTATATGGCACTTTCCTCTTTGTCCGTAAAAATAATCTGATTATCCTGAACCTCCACGCGCCCCACGTTTCCTTCTTCCGTCATGGACATGAACGTCCCGTAATCCACCTCTTTTACCTGCATCTGCACAAGATGTGGAAATATCCAGAAATTAAAAAACAATAAAACGAGCAAGGTGATACAATAAAACAAAATCAACGGTCTTTTCGGTGTTTTCACTTCATTCATGCTAAATTCATCCTCCTTTGTCCAAACATGGTTTTACATTTTTACTTTATAATTTTCCATTCCGTCCGTCAACAGACACTCTCCCCTTATTGTCTGGTTTTTAAACAGTCTTCTTTGTTTGTTCAAATATAGAATATACCACACCATGTCGTGATTCCCTTCCTGATTCATTTATCCCCTTCCACATATTTCTCTATTTTACAAGTATGTTTATGACTTTTCACATCATAATTAATCGCAACCAATAGGATGTCTCCACCGTAATCCTTTAACCCCTGCGGATAATCCTTTTTCTTAATCTGCGAAATCGCCCCGGCTTCCGTCTTATTCCATTTCAATTCAATCAAAAGCAACGGCATGGAAGATGATTTCTTCGGAAAAAACACCACGTCCGCATATCCGTGTCCGGACGGCAATTCATCAATTTTAAGAAACTCGTCCACGCAACTGATATAGGCGAATCGGATAATGCTTCTAAGTGCTTGCTCGTTATTATAAAAAATCGGCGCACTCCCCGCTTTATGGGCTTCCTCCATCGCCGATGCCACCGCCTCCTCATCCATGCAAAGCGTCGCCTCCAAAAGGGAATCCGAACGCTCGACAAGTCTGGCTACCTCCGCATGCCTTCCCCTCGTTACCGCGAGGAGAAATTCCTGCCGCACCTCCTCATTCGGAATAAACACCGCGTTCTCCTCCGAATCATAGGCAAGATATCCCAAATGCACCAACAAGGTCAATACATCGTCCTTACTCTTTATGCTAGTCATGTCATTTTGAAAAGAACCCACGTTAATTTTCACATGCGCTCCCCCAATCATCTGGACAATCGCCTCTTTTAGCCCGTCCTCGTCTAAATCAATATATATCTTCAATGATTCATATGTCTCTGTTCTCGTCCAATAACTGCCAAATTCCTCGCTTTTTATCGCTTCCATTACGGAATTTGGATTATATACCGATTTCAGACGACTAAACGTATATCCGTCATACCACGCTTTCATTTTTTCAAAATCGACATCAAGCTTCTCACACAACTCTTTTACTTCGTCCTCCGTAAAGCCCACATATTTTGCCAGCTTTCTCGGGGTGAGCATCGTGTATTCCCTGAAATCGGACACCGCGGACTGGCTTCCATACTTTTTAATCGGCAGAATCCCGGTCATGTAGGCGCCTTCTATCACCTTGTCCGTCAGACCACTGTTCTTAAACAACCCCCTCAGCAATAAAATATATTCATCCAATAACTTAGAATCTCTTTTCGCCTCACGGAGCAGGGCATCCCACTCGTCAATGATGACAATGAATTTATTCCCCGTCATTTCGTGGATGGCCGCCAACGTCTCCGGCAGATTATTTTCCTCCCTCGCGTCGGGGTACGTTTCTCTTAATTCCTTTATCACTTTCTCCTGCATGACGCGCACCGTGTCCTTGATATGACCCGCGATGAATATGAAACCCGTGACATCCAGGTAAATCACGTCATACTTGTTCAAATATTTTTCGAAGGAATCGTCCCTCGATATCTCCAGCCCTTCGAACAACGCCCGGGAATCACAACTCTTGTCATAATACGCGCACAACATCTTTGCCGCAAACGACTTGCCAAAACGACGCGGCCTGCTTACACAAGTCAATTTATCCATTGTTCCTAACGTACTGTTAATAATTGAAATCATCCCCGTCTTATCCACGTACACGCCTTTTCTTACAGATTCAAACCCGGCATTACCAATATTCAAATAATTTCCCATAAAACCATTCTCCTTCCTGCATTTTTTCTTTCATAATGAAAAGCCGTTAAAGAGCATTTACTGCTGTTAACTCATTTCCTCATATTCCTCACGCGTGCAACCTTCTTCACTATAACGCGCCTTTTCGTAATACGCATGCAAGACTTGCATGTCTTCCGACGTGTCAAGCCCCGCCTGCCGCTCCAATTCCGTCGGCGACGCCCATGCATTTGGCCGCCCCGCAACGCCTTTTTGAATCTGCTTTTTATATTTCCGGCGAATCCGCGCGTTTACCGAAAGCCACCCTTCCCGCTTGCGCTTTACTTTTTCTTCTTCCGAAAAATCGTTCTCATCCCTGGTATTTAAAAATAAAATTTCGTCTTCCTCTTCCACGGCAAACAACGTCCCGGCATTTTGAATCGCGCGAAACAGCATCCGCAACAAAATCACGACGGCTGCCGCTATTCCCAGAAAAAGCACTCCGCCGGCAATCCGGCGAATCCATTCCGGAATCACGAACGGCGGCTCTCCTTCCGCCAGCTCCGCCATGGTCGCTTGTTCCTCCACCTCCTGCTCCTCAAAATTATTTTCAAGGAACTGCTCCTGCCGTGCCGGGCTATCCGAAAAACGTATCTTTTCCAAAGGCTCCCTTCCATACCATGCCGCCGGAAGCATAAAAAGTGCCAAAAGCAAAACCGCCATCGCGCCGACCGCCTTGTGAATTCGTTTCATCGTCTTGATTGGAAGGTTGGCCACCGCGTGATTTTCCCGGACATAGCGATAAAACTCATACTGATAGTGATACAAAAAGTAAATAAAAACATCTGTCAGCACCATATAAAATATCACCCGCAAGCTAACAAAGCTATGAAGAAACAGTCCGCATAGGTAAAGTAACGTAAACCAAATCCAGTGTCCCATGGCCGGGGTGCTAAAAACCGTCGGGACTTCCCATTCCCGCAGCGTAAAGCTTTCACTTCCCCCCGGCATGGACTGAAAATCCCGTTTCATGCGTCCATACGTGATTTTAGCATGCGTGTGGACGCAAAAAACAAAGAAGGACAGTGCCCCGGTCAGCATACCCAGAACCCAGTTTCCGTCCCGAAAAAATGTACCAAGATGAAAAG
>CATLEQ010000409.1 GCA_949915905.1 uncultured Lachnospiraceae bacterium
CCATATGCCAGATTATAAAAAGAGCGAAGCGGCCAATGAACGCAGGCGAGGTTTATTATGAGCTGACCGGAAAAAAAGCGGATTTGACGCGGCCGGACTTTATCGAGGACGCGATTATCGTTAATCCGTCGAACTGTCCGTTGCCCCAGCCCTTTTTGTTTTTTAGGACTATAAAATATGTGAACACATTAAAGGAACTATCATATGACGAGAAAGAAAAGAATAGTATCGTGTATATTCCAAAGAAATCAGGTGATGATGAGCTGGATGATATGAGCCACATAAAAAGGCTATTGTACTGCGGAGACGGTAAGGAAATAAAATCATGGGAAAGAAGCAACCAGTTTATATGGAGTGAACGAGATTCATCTCTTGCTTTTAAAAGAATGCCTTTAAAAAAGGAATGTCTCTTTGTACATGTCCAGGGCGGACAATACGATTGCGTCGATGTTTTATGTATGTTAAGAAAGTTATTTTTAGATGATGGATATCAATGCTTGGTTGTGTCCGATATTCCATATTCATATTTATATGGTTTTGAATATATGAGAGGGGACGATGATGTGAATCAATTTCTAGTTGACATTGCACAGTTAAATCAATTGGACGTTCTGATATTTGGCATATATGAAAATGACGTGTTTGAAAATAAGGATAATAAGAACGGTTATTTTTGGGTTTCTATCGGGGGAGAAGATTGTAAAGCGAATTATAGGATACCCACAAAATATACAAAAGGCGATATCGTTCTGCTATATGATTATATAATAAACATGTTTTCATAAATGGGAACATCAATGAAAAAAGTTTCGTAAAGTAACACTTGCCGACTTGTGGAATATATGTTAAACTTGTGGGCATGACCGTGAATTATGAGAGACGTTCGACTAGCGTCTTGTCCCGTTGACTAAATATCAATGGGATAAGGCACTAGGTTGACGGCGGTCGCAGGAGGAAGAGATGGAGAACGAAGTAGTTTCAAAGAATTTTATCGAGCAGGAGATTGACAAGGATTTGGCTGAAGGAGTCTACGACCATGTGTGTACGAGGTTCCCGCCGGAGCCAAACGGTTATTTGCATATCGGGCATGCCAAGTCGATTCTTTTGAATTATGGATTGTCGAAGAAATATAACGGGACGTTCCATATGCGGTTCGACGACACCAATCCGACCAAGGAGAGGATGGAATTTGTCGATTCCATCAAGGAGGACATCCAGTGGCTGGGAGCCGACTGGAAGGATCATTTATATTTTGCCTCGGATTATTTTGACACGATGTACGAGTGCGCGCTGAAATTGATTCGCAAGGGCAAGGCGTATGTGTGCGACTTGTCGGCCGAGCAGATCCGCGAGTACCGCGGAACGCTTACAGAGCCCGGAAAGGAAAGCCCGTACCGCAACCGGTCGGTGGAGGAGAACCTGGAATTGTTTCAGAACATGCGGGATGGAAAATATCAGGATGGGGAGAAGGTACTGCGGGCGAAGATTGACATGGCATCGCCCAACATCAACATGCGTGACCCGGTCATTTACCGCGTCGCACGCATGACGCACCACAACACCGGGGACAAATGGTGCATTTACCCGATGTATGATTTTGCCCATCCGATCGAGGATGCCGTGGAAGGGATTACCCACTCCATTTGCACGCTGGAGTTTGAAGACCATCGGCCGCTCTACGACTGGGTGGTTCAGGAATGCGAGTTTGAGAATCGTCCCCGCCAGATTGAGTTTGCCAAGCTGTATCTGACGAACGTCGTGACGGGCAAGCGTTATATCAAGAAGCTGGTGGAGGACGGCATCGTGGACGGCTGGGACGACCCGCGCCTGGTATCCATCGCGGCTTTGCGGCGCAGGGGCTTTACGCCGGAGTCCATCCAGATGTTTATTGAGATGTGCGGCGTGTCCAAGGCACAGAGTTCCGTTGATTATGCGATGCTGGAATACTGTATCCGTGAGGACTTGAAATTGAAAAAGTCCCGTATGATGGCGGTGCTGGATCCGATTAAATTGGTGATTGACAATTATCCGGAGGGGCAGGTTGAGTATCTGGACGTGCCGAACAATTTGGAAAATGAGGAGCTTGGCACGCGCAAGGTGCCGTTCGGGCGGGAACTTTATATCGAGCGGGAGGACTTTATGGAGGTTCCCCCGAAGAAATATTTCCGCTTGTTCCCGGATAACGAGGTGCGCTTGATGTCCGCCTATTTTGTGAAATGTACAAGCTTTGAAAAGGATGCCGAGGGAAATATCACGACCGTGCATTGCACGTATGACCCGGAGACGAAGAGCGGCAGCGGATTTACCGGCAGGAAGGTCAAGGGCACGATTCACTGGGTATACGCGCCGACGGCACATCGGGCGGAGGTTCGCCTTTATGAAAATCTGGTGGACGAGGAAAAGGGCGTTTACAATAAGGAGGACGGCTCCTTGAACCTGAATCCGAATTCGCTCACGATTTTGAAGGATTGCTATGTGGAGCCGAGCTTTGAAAACGCAAAGGCTTATGACAGCTTCCAGTTTGTGAGAAACGGGTATTTTTGCATTGACGCGAAGGATTCTAAGCCGGAAGCGTTGGTGTTTAACCGTATTGTGTCGCTGAAAAGCTCGTTCAAATTACCGAAGTAGGATTTTGAGTATGAATGAATTGACGATTCACCTCCGGCCAAGGTCGGAGGTGCCTTTATATGAACAGATTTACCAGTATATCAAAAAAGATATTCAGAATCATCGGATGAAAAGCGGGGAAAAGCTTCCCTCCACGCGGATGCTGTGCAAACATTTGGAGGTGAGCAGGAGCACCGTGGAGCTGGCCTACGAACAGCTTTTGTCGGAGGGATATATTGAGTCGAGACCTTGCAGCGGCTACTTTGTGGCGGAGGTGGAAGGCCTTTACCGTCTGGAATCCCCGGCACGAAGGCAGGAGAGGGTTACGGCAAGGCAGGAGGGGGCATTTCGTTATGATTTCACCCCGAACGGCGTGGATTTGGCGTATTTTCCTTACAGTGTCTGGCGAAAGCTATCCAAGGAATGTCTGCAGGACGACAGGGTCGAGCTGTTCGGCCTCGGTGACGCGCAGGGGGAATATGGACTGCGGACGGCCATCTGTGATTATTTGCATCAGGCGCGCGGGGTCAACTGTGAACCGGGACAGATTATCATCGGTGCGGGGAATGATTACCTTCTGATGCTATTAAATACGATTATCGGAAATGGTTACAAGGTGGCGTTTGAAAATCCGACCTATAAGCGGGATTTCCGATTGTTCCAAAATCTCTCCTACGAGGTGTGCACGGTGGACATGGACGGGCAGGGGATGCGTGTCGACAAGCTGGCGGCTTCCGGCGCGGACATTGCCTTTGTTA
>CATLEQ010000410.1 GCA_949915905.1 uncultured Lachnospiraceae bacterium
CGTCTCGTGAGTGAGCGCAGGAAGAACACGACGTTCCAAAACGGCGGGGAGAGAACGCTGACACGGATTTTGTTTGAATTAGACGAGGAGGACACAAAGCTTACCAGGACGTTTCCGGGGCAGCCGTTCGTGCCGCAGGATGACGTGGAGAGAAAGAAACGTTGCGAGGAAATTCTGACGATCCAGGCGATGGGATTAAAAAAGCGGTTGTCGCATACAAGGGCGGAATCGGCCGTGGTGGGGATTTCCGGCGGGTTGGATTCGACGCTGGCGCTTCTTGTGACCGCAAGGGCGTTTGAAATGTTGGGGATGGAGAAAAAGAAGATTTATGCGGTGACGATGCCATGCTTTGGGACGACCGACCGCACGTATCAGAATGCTTGTGAGATGGTGCGCAGGGTGGACGCGACCTTGCGGGAGGTGCCGATTTCGGAGGCGGTTTCCCTTCATTTCCGGGATATCGGGCACGATGCGTCGAGCCACAATGCGGCATATGAAAACAGCCAGGCCAGGGAACGGACGCAGGTGCTGATGGACATTGCCAATGACGTGGGCGGTATCGTCATCGGAACCGGGGACATGTCGGAGCTGGCCCTGGGGTGGGCGACGTACAACGGCGACCACATGTCCATGTACGGGGTCAACGCGTCCGTGCCAAAGACGTTGGTGCGCCACCTCGTGAAATACGTCGCGGATGAGACAAAGGATGAAGCATTGCGGCGCGTGCTTTATGACGTTTTGGACACGCCGGTCAGCCCGGAGCTTCTGCCGCCGGAGGACGGGGCGATTGCACAGAAGACGGAGGATTTGGTCGGGCCGTATGAACTGCACGATTTCTTCTTATATTATATGCTGCGTTTCGGTTATGAACCGGGTAAGATTTTCCGGTTGGCGAAGCTTACTTTTGCCGGAAAGTATGAGGATGAGACGATTTTCAAATGGCTGCAAACATTTTACCGGAGATTTTTCTCCCAGCAATTTAAGCGTTCCTGCCTGCCGGACGGGCCGAAGGTGGGAACGGTCGCACTTTCCCCGCGCGGGGACTGGCGCATGCCGAGCGATGCCTGCGCGGCGGCGTGGATGCGGGATTTGGATGAGATTGTTGACTGTCAAAACGCATTGTGCTATACTGAGGTGCAAGAGGATTTGCCCCTCAGTATATGAGGATGCGCACGGCCACATAGGGAAACATGCCGCTAAGCGGCTGCGGCCGGCGCAATACTCACGGTTGATTTCATCGACCGTGAGTATTAAAAAAGCAGTCAAACATCATGGAAGGAGATGGGGTTATGTGGATTAGGGAAGAATTAAAAATGCGGGCGAAGGTTGCGTTTCGGCGTAACTATTGGTCGGCGGTGCTGGTGGCTTTCGTACTGATGATTATCGGTGGAGGGGCATATAACGGCGCACGGAGGGCGTATGACCGTGCCAGTGGCAATGATTCTTACTCCTATACGGATTTTTTTGATAACGATTATGGCTATGACTATGATTATGACATGAATTTTAGTGGTGTCGTGAATTCTACGGTTGCCGTGGTGTTTTCGGCCGTGATGGGAATCGTGATGATCGTGGGGATTTTCTTTTCAATCTTTATCGGGAATCCTTTGCGTGTCGGCGGAAATCGATTTTTTATCATGAACCAGACGGAGCAGCCCTCGGCCAAGACGCTGGGCTATGCGTTTACCAGCGGAAACGTGGGAAATGTCATCGTGACGATGTTTTTGATGGATTTGTATATTTTCTTGTGGTCGCTGCTGTTTGTCATCCCGGGCATTGTGAAGTCTTACGAGTATTTGATGGTGCCGTATATTTTGGCTGAAAATCCGGGCATGGAGCGTTCCGAGGCATTTATGATCAGCAAGCGCATGATGGACGGGCATAAGTGGGACGCTTTTGTCTTGCAGCTTTCGTTTATTGGATGGCAAATCTTGTCGGCGATGACATTTGGCATCCTGGGCATCTTTTACGTGGAACCATATTTTCAGGCGACCATGGCTGAATTGTATACGTGGAACCGCGAAAATGCCTACCGGAACGGATATATCCAGTAGGCTTTGGGAGGCCGTTGGTACAGTAGATTATTCGTAATAGATCAGCGCATTTACTGCGCTGACCGTGCGAAAATAGATGAAACGATTATTCTTGGTTTACAATGTGCATGCAGTTTTCCGAAGCTGCATGCCATTTTTCTTTTTGGCTCTCGTACTGTTCCAATAGCCAGGCGATGGCATCGTCCATCCCTTCCTCCGTGATGGGGAACGTGGCGGATGTCTTTTCCTCCTCCGGCGTCTTTTCAAATGACCATGGCTCCGGGTAGATGTAGGTGATAAAGTTTTCCTTGGCTTCGTCAGCACACATAAAATAGCGCATTCCGTGGTGGCTCCCGGAAAAGGGCTCCTTCTTGAGGCCGCCGACGGGCACCAGACGTTTATCAATCATAGGTAAAACCTCGCTTTCTGTAGTAAAAGATGGGTCACGGTTCACCATGCCCGTTGTCTATGGGCAGAGCACCTCGAAAAACCTTTGGTTTTCCTCGGTCGTTTCGCTCACTTGGCTTTGCCCTTTTCGGACATTATACCATGTTGGATATAAAAAAGGAAGAGCTGCATTGCTGCAGCTCAAAAGGGGGAAAAAGTTTATGAAAAAGTGTTCTTTATCTTCGAACAATTATAGTATAGCGGGCAGGTATGGCAAAAGTATGATATAAATTTGAACGATTTGTTAACAAAGCGGAAATAAAATGTGACATGGTTCGAATTTAAGTAAGTCAAAAAGAATAAAAAGTATGAGAGCACTCTTTATTGAAGACAATACAAATGAGTGATATAATACGATAAATAAATTGAATAAAGGTGAAAATATAACAACGGATGTACGGGAAAAATATATCGTTCCATTATGTTGTGGTTAATGATAGGCGAGGGAAGAAGGTAAAAAGAATGGATTTAGCAAATCAGTATGAATATGCAGTGGTTGCCATAAAACAAGCTGTCGAAAAGAGCAGATATAGGGCTGCAAAAGCAGGTAATGCGGAACTGCTATTCTTTATTATGGAATTGGAAAATATGTTTCTGAGAATACAAGAAATGGTGTTTGGGGGACGGACGCAATTAAAACTATTTCTGGTAGATTAAAGGCAGAATTAGCGGGAGTTAGAGGTTTTTCAGAGAGCAATATTAAAAATATGCGGCAGTTTTATGATGAGTGGAGTCCCTATGTAAATCGCCAGCCATTGGCTGATGATTTAGATGTGAATGGAGAGGGCTTTCTGATAGCAATTCGCCAGCCGGTGGCTGGCGATATAGATTGGAACGAATTTATATTACTGGGGTTTA
>CATLEQ010000411.1 GCA_949915905.1 uncultured Lachnospiraceae bacterium
GTAAAATACTCCCGACGGCAACGTATGCAGTGCGAACTTACCATAATCGTTTACAATCGTATGGCCCGCGTTGGCCCCGCCCTGGAATCTTACGATAATGTCCGCTTCCTTGCCGAGCATGTCGGTAATCTTCCCCTTACCTTCATCGCCCCAGTTTGCCCCAACTACTGCTTTTACCATCTTACACAACCTCCTGCGTATATTTCAATTTCATGTTCCGGCATCAAGAATGACGACTCCCTTTGATGCCCGCGGATTTCCTCGTGCCTCGCACTTTTCCATCACGCTTTCGCAATCCCAAATGATTATACTATATAATCCTTGTCATGTAAAACTATTTTTTTATTTTGTATGTTACGATGGTGAAATGACCGTGAATCGTAATTCTTACATTAGCGGCGCGACCAGCCTAAGCACCCTTCCGCAAAGCATCATGAGCGGCGAAATCTTTTTGATGTCCGACACGGAAATGCTCGTGCACTGCTTTAATGTCTCCTGGAAATCCTTCTCCACGCTTCTCACCACAGGATTATTATAAATAAAAAGTCCGCATTCAAAATGCAAATACAAGCTCCTATAGTCCAGGTTCACCGTGCCGACCGTGGCCGTGTCGTCATCGGAGACGAACACTTTCGAATGAACGAATCCGGGTTCAAATTCATAAATCTTCACCCCGGCCGAAATCAAGTCCCTATAATAGGTCTTGGCCACGGCAAACGCATACCACTTGTCCGGAATGCCCGGCATGATGATTTTCACGTCGATTCCGCTCTTTGCCGCACGCACCAGCGTATCCACCATCTGATTGTCAAGGATCAAGTACGGTGTCATGATGTGCACGTACTTTTTGGCATGGTTCAAAATATGGGAATACACCTCCGCCCCGACATTTTCCTTGTCAAACGGGCTGTCGCCGTACGGCGTGACAAAGCCCAGCTCCCGCCGAAGCTCCTTCGCCTGCGGAACCAGATACCGCTCGTAATCTTCCTTTCCCGTCTCCGTCACGTTCCACATTTGGAGAAACAAAAGCGTCAGGCTCCTCACCGCGTCTCCCTTAATCATGATGGCGTTATCCTTCCAGTACCCGAAACGCTCCTTTTCATTGATATATTCATCCGCCAGATTAATGCCGCCGGTAAATCCCACCACGCCGTCGATGACGCAGATTTTACGATGGTCACGGTTGTTCTGGCTCGTCGTGAGTGCCGGTCGAATCGGGGAAAACATCTTGCACTGAATCCCCAGCTTGCGGATTTGCTTTGGATAATTATATGGCAGGAGGGAAATGCTGCACATGCCATCGTACATAAAACGTACCTCCACGCCTTGTGCCGCCTTCCGCTTCAAGATGTCCAATATGCTGCCCCACATCTTGCCTTCCGCGACAATGAAATACTCCAGAAAAATAAATTTCCTGGCCTTTTCCAATTCTTCCAAAAACACGGGAAAATTATCCTCCCCGCACTTATAATACTCCGCCTTCGTGTTGCGGTACGTCGGAAAATGAAGCTGATGGTTCATATAATGGGCCAGGTTCGCGTTCGCCGGCTTGCTAAGGCGCAAGTCCTCGATAATGCTTTTTTTCTGGCGCATGTACGGCCACGTCTGCAACTGTTCGTGCTCGAGCTTCTTTCCGATGTACCTATTGCCAAGATCCAGTCTCACGTAAATATAAAAGAGGCAGCCAAATACCGGGAAAATCAAAATCATCAGAATCCATGTACACATGAATTCCGGATTCCCCCTCGTATTGATAATATAAATAATAACTCCCGCCTGGATTATCGTCTGCAACGCATATGCCAAAAACTGGTACTGGCTTAGCGACTCCGGCCACTGCGCCAACGAGACCAGTACGCCAAGCTGTAACAAAATAAGCACGACAATCAATGCCGTACGACTAAATACCACGCTCAAGATTCCCTTTTTTGCTTTTTTCGCTGCCTTATGTTCTGTCATTTCTCGCTTGTGCCTCCCAAAAATTCCTATCCGACCACGTCCAACAGTGTAACATATTTTTTCACTTTCATCAATCATCAATGGACGAATTCTAAAAATTGAATTGTAACGTTGATTTTAAAAGTATTCTTAACTTTTCACAAAAACCATTGTCTTTTTTCCTGATTCGTATTAAAATAAGGACGTGTGATTCCCGCGATTCGCTTCGCAACTTCACACCGCCAAATTATTTTGAAAGGGGAGTTATGCATTGAAGAAATTTTTAAAACGGCTCACCGTGCTGGCGGTTCTCGGAACCATCGCCGGACTGCTCGCCTCCTACTTCCGTAAGACCCACGCGGACACCGATTCCACCAGCGGCCATGCCATGGATGATGAAGAATTTGACCTGGATACGGATCTTCAGCCGGTAAGCGGACGTGAGTACGTCCCCCTGAAAAAAACAGAAGAAACACCGGCAGACAATAAAAGTGAATGATTTGTGACCCCGCCGTTTTCGACGGGGTCACTTAGGAACTGTCGCAAAATAAATTGCGTCAGTTCCTTATTCTCTCGAGCAAAAAACGTCCTGGCTTTCCATTCTTTTTATCCCCACGCCTCGTCAAGTAACCGCACGGCCTGCTTGATTTCTTCCTCCTTCATTTTCACGTACCCAAGGATAATTGTGGGGGATGCTCCCAAATCTAGACCATTACGCACCATCGCTTCCATGTGGCCTTCCGTCCTTTCCCGGCAATTCTCACGACCCTCAGTACGGTTTCCCCTTCCGTCCATGGAATTTACCTGCGCAATCAATTCCCGCTCCACCACATAATCCGAAAGCCCATACACCTTCACGCCGGCATTTGCGGCCTTCTCAATCAGGTCCCGCTCCGTATGTCCCGCGTCAAACCTAAGCAACAAATGTACTCCCGCATGCTCGCCCGTAATCTGAAATTTCACCCGCGTCTGCTTTAAGGCCGCGAGCAACGCGTCATGCCGCCCTTTGTACAGTGCCCGCATCCGGTTCAAATGCCTTTCATAATGCCCCTCTTCCATGAACCTCTGCAACACCTGCTGGTTGATGCGCGACACGGTCGAATGTAAAAAGGCACTTCTCTGGCGGTAACGCTCAAGCAAAGGCGGGGGAAGCACCATGTAGCTGATGCGGATGGCCGGTGCCACCGACTTGGAAAACGTACCGATATAAATCACCTTCCCCGCGTTATCATACCCCTGCAGGGCGGGTATCGGCTTCCCCTTGTAACGGAATTCACTGTCATAATCATCTTCTATGATATAATGTCTTTCACTTTCCCCCGCCCAGGAAAGCAACTCCAACCGCCGTTTAATCGGCATCACGATGCCAAGCGGATATTGGTGCGAGGGCATAACA
>CATLEQ010000412.1 GCA_949915905.1 uncultured Lachnospiraceae bacterium
TTACTTCAATAACTGTAATTTAGAGTCAAGTTCCGCCATCATTTCCTTGGAAATTTGTGGAACATATCCTTGTATCTGCCGCAGGGTGGCCTTTTGCATCATGGGATGAGTTTGGGCTTGTGCCACCATCGGCAAACGTTCCATTACGATAGCTTTCGCTTCTTCATTTTCCAGCAAGGCATCAAGCGGCGTGTCGATGCCGTATCGTCCGAATCGCCCGTCGTTCACGCCGTAAATCGTGAAATCTCCCAGTTTGTCCGTCAGCCATTGCACACACATGGGAAACCATTGCGCGAATATAGGGTTGACATTTTCTTTGTCACCGGAGCAGGTGAGCGAGTTGGCGAGGGAAAGCCCGTGTACGCCGCTGCGGAAAATATGTAATTCAAAATCCACGCCTGCCGCATCCAGTGCCTGGGCGAACGTAAGCGGGTGCACCGGCGGCGTGACCTGGTCGTCGCGCGTGGAAAACAAAAACGTTGGCGGCGTATGCTCGTCTACGGACTCGATGATATCAGGGCATTCCAGGGCGCGCAAGTCGCTGTGGACGATGCCGGGGTATCCCAAAACCAATGCGTCCGGGCGTAACGGCCCATGCGTGGCGGACGCGCTGGCCAGATGCCCTCCGCCGGAAAATCCAATCATCGCCACCTTGTGCGGGGCAATCCGGTACTCTTTTTCATGCTCCTGCAAATGTGCAAGTGCAAACTGGACATCCTGCATGGGTTCTTCGATCGTGGCATCCGGCTTTTTTGTGACGTGCGTGTAATCAAGGACGAAAGCATGGTAGCCTTTCGCGAAAAAGGCCATCGCCACGGGTTCGCCTTCCCGCTTGCTGCATATGCGAAAACCGCCGCCGGGCAGGACGAGGATTGCCGGATAGGTATCGATATTTCCCATTTCTGCACTGGGTTCGTGTAAAAATCCCGTGAGGGTGGCGTATTCGTTTAGTTGAACCGCTATCAGTTTCATGATTGTTTCCTCCTTCGATTTTGAGTGACGATTGCTTGTTTTCTTATGCTTATACTAACATAAGGGCGCGGGAGCGGCAATAATAATGGTATTGTTTTCTAAAAAAATAGAAACAGCATGTTTCTATGCATGGCCGGAAATCGTGGCGAAAGAATAATTCCTGCTTGCATTCTTTTCCAAAACCAGATATAGTATTTAAGGAAGGATTTTGCGGGAATGCGTTGTTTGCGGATTTCCCGACGACAAACAGATAGTGAGGTAAAGTTTTATGCGTATTTACAAGGAAAAGGATTATGACGCGATGAGCCGCCGTGCGGCAAGCATCATTGCGGCTCAGGTGATTTTGAAACCGGATTGCGTGCTGGGACTGGCGACGGGTTCGTCTCCCATCGGGGCGTATAAGAGGCTTGCCAAGCAGTACCAGAAGGGAAAACTGGATTTTTCCGCCGTGCGCACGGTAAATTTGGACGAATACAAGGGGCTGGGAGCGGGAGATGAGCAGAGCTACATAACGTTTATGAATGAAAACCTCTTCTCCAAAATCAATATCGCAAAGGAAAATACGAATGTTCCGAATGGCTTGAACAAGGATGCGGCCGCAGAGTGCGCGCGTTATGACAAGGTGATTGAAGGGATGGGCGGAATCGACCTGCAGCTTTTGGGAATCGGAAACAACGGCCATATCGGTTTCAACGAACCGGCAGAAAGCTTTGCCGACGGGACGCACATGGTGACGCTGACGGAAGGGACGCGGGAGGCGAACGCCAGATTTTTCGCATCCTTGGACGAGGTGCCGACGGCGGCTTACACGATGGGCGTCGGTTCCATCATGCGGGCGAAAATGATTCTTTTGATTGCCTCGGGCAAGGCAAAGGCGCAGGCTGTGAAAGACACGGTTTCAGGCCCCGTCACGCCGCAGGTTCCGGCTTCGGTATTACAGCTTCATCCGAACGTGGTTCTGGTCGGGGACGAGGAGGCTTTGTCTTTACTGTAAGGAACTGTGCAAAAATAACCTATATAGATTGCGCAGTTCCTAACGTATGGCGGCCATGACATGGCGGCGTGAACGGAGAGCGGCGGCCGTTTTCACCGTGGAACGTGAAGAGCGGGGAAAAGGATGCACGGCATCATTTACCATGGTAATGCTTTAGGCGTTCCCAGAGCACATGCTCTTCTTCATTTTTTTCCGCACCGTCTCGTTTCTTTTTTGTCGATAGGCAGAAGGCGTAAATTAAATCAAGGTTTAATAAAAGCGGGAGCATGGGAGAAACCATGTTCCCGTATTCTAATCCTTTGATGGTAGATACGGAAAGAACCTCGTCAATCTGTGCAAACCAGTCTTTTTCATGCCCGGCGGTGATGCAGAGGGTTTTCGCTTTCTTTGACGTGGCAAACAGCAACGCGTCACGGATTTCCGTGGTCTGGGCACTCAAGGTGATGCCGATGACCAGACTGCTTTTTTTGAGTCTGGTTTCATTGAGCACCATCTGGTGATAATCCGTGATGGCTTTGATGTCGATGCCGAGTTTCAACATTCTAAGTTCAAATTCCATGGCGGCGAGACCGGAACTGCCAAGCCCGTAAACGAATACCTGGCCGGCCTTGCAGAGCAGGTTTCCGATTCGTTTTAACTGTTTTGTGTCAACCGAGGCCGCCGTTTGGGACAAAATGTTTCCATAGACGGAAAATACTTCGTCCGAGGGCGGCAGGGCGGTCTTTGCAAAGTTATCCGGGAATGCTTGTTCTTTCACATGGGATACTTCCGGCCGGGTAGATTTTTCGAATTCGGCAAGGTAGAGGTAGAGAAATTCCCGATACCCATGATACCCCATTTTTTGTGCGAAACGTGACAAGGCAGCCTCTGAAACATGTAGCTTGCGGGACATTTCTTTGGCAGTGAAATTACCCGCTTGTTTATTTTCCAAAAAAAATTGCGCAATGACTTTTTCCGTTGGTGTAAAATGTAGATCGTATTCTTGGATTCGTGATAAAATGTTTAAGGCAGGCATGTTGAAATCCTTTCTTTTTTATTATCTAGGATATCATTTTTTGTGAAAAATTGAAAGTACTTTCAGAAACATTTCCTCTTTTTCTCGATTTTTTTGAAGCGTGATTCCTCTTCCAGTATGGGCGTAAGGACTTGCGTTTTCCGTTAAAAATCAGTATAGTAAAAAAAGAGTAGCTGCCATGCGGCTGGCGCAATGGGGCTGTCGGGTAATGACATTTTTTAGCCCCATAAAAGTAAAGAACTGTCACAAAATAAATTGCACACTATCTTGTCTAAATCCACATAGCCGTTGTTGTCATCAATCACCGTAGCCCGCTACGGCTC
>CATLEQ010000413.1 GCA_949915905.1 uncultured Lachnospiraceae bacterium
GCTTCCGCGGTGGCAATGTTCGTGGCCATCGGAATGTTGTACATGTCACACAAGCGCACGATGTCGTTTACGTCCGGCTCGTGTGAACGCGGAGTGAGCGGGTCACGGAAAAAAATCATCAAATCCATCTCGTTTTGTTCAATCTGCGCCCCCATCATCTGCTTTCCCCCAAGATGTCCCGGGAGGTATTTGTGGATGTTTAAGTTTGTGACATTTTCCACCAGTATGCCTGTTGTTTCCGTCGCATAAAGACTGTGCTTGTTTAGAATGCCACGATAAGCGATGCAAAAATTCTGCATCAGCTTCTTCTTTGCGTCATGTGCAACCAATCCTATGTTCATAGCAACCACTCTCCTACTCTTGTCTATTGTATGTTTTCGGTTGAAGCCCCACGTTTAGCACAAATCCGATTCCCATGAAGAAACAGATGACGGAGGTCTGTCCATAGCTTACGAAAGGTAACGAAATTCCCGTGTTGGGAAAAAGCATGGTCGCCACACTGATATTAATGAAGCTCTGTATCCCTATCAGTGCGGCCACGCCCCCGCAGATGAGTCTGCCCGCGGCGTTTTTCGCCTTCATTCCGATACTAATACACTTTATCACTATTAATAATAACAAAATTATGACCACACAACAACCCACAAATCCTAATTCTTCTCCGACAATTGCAAAAATAAAGTCCGTTTGCGGCTCCAAGATGAAATTTCCGTTCTTTACCGAGGTCGAGGCATCGTTGTTATAGCCTTTGCCGGTCAACTGGCCGGAGCCAATCGCCATGACTGAATTCAACTGTTGGTAGGCCTCCTCCGACTCATATTCCTCCGGGTACAGCCATGCCAGGATGCGGTTCTGCTGATATTGTTCCAGAAACGGCTGATCCGGCTGAATCACCCAGATGAACAAACCGACAAAAAGCGGAATCCCGATTGCCAGAACCGTGCCGATGAATTTGTAGCTCAATCCCCCCAGGTACATCAGCACGCAGAACAAGAGTGCAAGGCAAATCGTGTTGGAAAGGTTCGGCTGCTTGTAAATCAAATAAAGTGAAGGAAGAACCAGCGCGATTCCGGCGATAATCGTCTTTGGGTCGCGCATCGCCTTCTCCCGGTTCATTAAAAGCCTGGCAAAAAACAAGATATAAATGATTTTCGTCAGGTCGGACGGCTGAAACTGGATTACGATCAAATTCAGCCAACGCTTCGCCCCGTTTACTTCCGTTCCGAAAAGCCGGACGGCAACCAGCAGGACGATATTTAATACGTACATGATCCAGTAAAAATGAAGCACCCAGTTATAATCAATCAAGGAAATCACGACCATGGCCATCACGCCCAGCAACACGCCCAAGATCTCCTTGTTCTGGTATGACGGGTCGGCACTCCGCACGACGAAAATACCAATTACGGAAATCGCCAGTACCAAAAACACCAGGCCAAATTTATAATCCTTTATGTGATAACGTGAAAAATAACGTTTTAATAATTCTTTCAATGCTTTTCTCCTGTATATTTGATATGTATATCCGAACGTGTAATGTGTACTTGAAAACACTCAGGCTTTATCTCGATATATTTTGAAACCGCGCGGTAAATGTCCCTGGACAAATCGTCCGCGGTTCCCGGCGTACACTGGAGCCGGTCGGTGACCAACAAGTTTCTGACCCGCTCTTTTGCAATCCGTACAGATGGCATCCTCATCCTTCACGCCCCCTATTTGCCGGAAAACAAATGTTTGATGCGATCCAAAAATCCTTCAGGGCAACAAACATCGGGAATATCCACTTTTTCCCCGAGAATCCTGCGGCAAATTCGTTCATAGGCCTCGCCGG
Organism: uncultured Lachnospiraceae bacterium; assembly: GCA_949915905.1. Taxonomy (GTDB): domain Bacteria; phylum Bacillota; class Clostridia; order Lachnospirales; family Lachnospiraceae; genus Schaedlerella. The sequence goes on from CATLEQ010000413.1 coordinate 1,832, forward strand.
AAAGGCTGTCCGTCCCGACCACCGCCTCTCCCTGGTTCGTCGCGATGACGACCTGTTCGTCATCCGGAATCACGCCTAACAAGTCGATTGCCAGAATCTCCGTCACGTCTTCCACCGTCATCATGTCTCCCCGCCGCACCATGTCGACACGGATTCGGTTAATCAACAACTCGTTTTTCTGAATCCCGGAAGTCTCCAAAAGTCCGATGATGCGATCCGCGTCCCGGATGGCCGAAACCTCCGGCGTGGTCACGACGATGGAACGTTCCGCGCCCGCGATGGCGTTTTTAAAGCCTTGTTCAATCCCGGCCGGACAGTCGATTAAAATATAATCAAACTCGTCCTTGATCTCGGAGAGGAGCTTTCTCATCTGCTCCGGCGAAATGGAAGACTTGTCCTTCGTCTGTGCCGACGGAAGAAGGTACAACTCGGGGTAACGCTGGTCGCGAATCAACGCCTGCTTTAGGCGGCACCCCCCTGAAATCACGTCCACCAGATTATAGACGATTCGATTTTCCAGACCCATGACCACGTCGAGATTTCTTAAGCCTAAATCCGTGTCTATGACGATGGTCTTTTTGCCGGCCAATGAAAGCCCGATTCCGATATTTGCCGTCGTAGTGGTCTTTCCTACGCCGCCTTTTCCTGATGTAATGACAATGACTTCACCCATAATTGTAATTTCCTCCTAAACCTAACGTTCTTTCATTCCTCTACAAGAGGATCCAGGTAAATGCGGCCTTGATCCACCGTGGCAATCTTTGCACCCTTAATGTGCAGGCTTTCCTGGTAGACCACCTGCCGCCTAGCCTCTATGTCCCCTATCCGAAGCTGTTTCGGCTGCATGTTCAGGGCGACGATATAAGCTGCCTCGTCCCCGTATGCCCCCGCGTGCACACTGCCATACAGATTGCCGACGATCACGACATTTCCCCGGGCGATGACTTTCGCGCCAAGCTCCACGTCCCCCAATATGACGAGACTGGAATCAGACTCCACGACCTGGTGCTTTTTCAGCGTCCCGCGGTAAAACTGCCCGTCCCTCTTTTGAAAGCCGGACATCGTGTTCACTACCGCATTTCTGTATATGAGTTCCTTGTCTGCACTTCTGTCAATGACACAGACGATGTCAATGCCCGTAATGTCACTAAACAGCTTTAAGACGGTCTCCTCTTCTGTATAGGAAAGTTTCCTGCCGATAAAGGATACGGCCAAATGGGACCCTTCGAAAAACCGGGCGGAACTTTCAAATTTTTCTTTCATATGAGACAGCAAGGTGTCAAACGGCACGTCGTCAGCCATATGAATCTCAATTCCGTAGCGGTTACACTTTATTGTAACAAGCCTGTCCATAAATCATTCCTTTCTGTATTGTCGCCGTGCTTTTCTGGCAAATGCGACACCGTTAATCCGCACTGACCGTATAAGTCTGAACCTCCCTTGCATGC
>CATLEQ010000414.1 GCA_949915905.1 uncultured Lachnospiraceae bacterium
AGAACCGCCCCGACTCATAGGAGACATGACATGACAGAGCCAAAGGAATACGAAATCGTCCACCATAACGCCATGAACCACTTGGAGTTATTTCTTGTGGAAATGAAGTCGCGCAACCCGCACGGTCACTCCGACTTGGAAATCGGACTCATCCTGGAGGGGGACGTGGAACTGATTATGGAACAAGAGCGAATTGAATTGCATAAAAATGACATTTATGTGATAAACCGCTACCAAATTCACTCCTTCCTAAGTGCCGGAAAACGCAACCTCATTCTGGCATTCCAGATCCATGCGGAATTTTATAAAAACATCAGTCCCGAAGTGTCGCGCATCCAGTTCAAAAACATCCTCACGCCCGGCACGCCACTTCACCAAAGCCTCCATACGAACCTGATTTCTTGCGCCAAGTCCTATTATGGGGAAGAGGCACGCTACGAATTGAAATGTGCCTCCCTCCTCTTCGACTGCCTCTACCACCTGGCGACGGCGGGAGACAGCGTTTTAATCAGTTCCAAGGAATACGAACTGACACGCGCCAGCACGCTGCGCTTAAACCACATCACGGACTACATCGCGGAACATTATACCGAGCGAATTACCTTGGACGACATCGCCAAGCTGGAAAATATCACGACCTTTCACGCCTCCCATTTTATCAAAAAGACGCTCGGCATCTCCTTCCAGGACTATATAAACCATCTGCGTTTCGAGCACGCGCTGCGGCTGATTCGCAAGACCTCGTTAAACATGCTGGACATTTGCATCGAATCTGGATTCTCCAGCAGCCGTTATTTAAACCAGATGTTTGAAAAACAATTCGGCATGAGCGCGTCCGCTTACCGAAAACAAGGGAAATGGCAGCCGATGCTTGCCCCGCCCCTGCCCACGGACAACGTGCAAAAACGCCTGCCGGTGGAAACAGCCAAAGAAATCCTTCTTGGCTATGATTCTCCCTACTAACTGTTACTTTTTCTCTTGCATAATTATGCAAAGTGGTGTATAGTAATCCTTGGTTTATACAGATATCCATACATAGCCATTCATACATTTTAGGAGGTAATATCATGAGTAAAGAAAAAGTAGTTTTGGCGTATTCCGGCGGACTAGACACGACGGCCATCATTCCGTGGCTGAAGGAAAATTTTGATTATGAAGTCATCTGCTGCTGCATCGACTGCGGACAAGGCGAGGAACTGGACGGTCTCGAAGAGAGAGCCAAATTGTCCGGCGCATCCAAATTGTATATAGAAAACATTATTGACGAATTTTGTGACGAATACATCATGCCCTGCGTAAAGGCGGGTGCCGTATATGAAAACAAGTACTTGCTTGGAACTTCCATGGCACGCCCGGTCATCGCCAAGAGGCTGGTCGAGATTGCCCGCAAGGAAGGGGCGTCTGCCATCTGCCACGGTGCCACGGGAAAAGGAAACGACCAGATTCGTTTCGAACTCGGCATCAAGGCATTGGCACCGGACATCAAAATCATCGCGCCGTGGCGCATGACCGACGTGTGGACCATGCAGTCCCGCGAAGAGGAAATCGAATACTGCCACCAACATGGCATCGACCTTCCGTTTGACGCGAAACATAGCTACAGCCGCGACCGCAACTTGTGGCACATCAGCCATGAAGGTCTGGAATTGGAAGACCCGGCAAATGAGCCGAACTATGACGATTTGCTGGTGCTTGGGGTATCCCCGGAGAAGGCTCCGAACGAGGGGGAATATGTGACGATGACCTTTGAGGCCGGCGTTCCGAAGTCCTTGAACGGCAAGGAAATGAAGGTTTCTGAAATCATCGCCGAATTAAATAAATTAGGCGGAAAGCACGGCATCGGCATCATCGACATCGTGGAAAACCGCGTGGTCGGCATGAAGTCCCGCGGCGTGTATGAGACGCCGGGCGGAACCATCCTGATGGCGGCTCACGAGCAGTTGGAAGAACTGGTGCTCGACCGCGCCACCTATGAAGTAAAGAAAGACCTTGGCAACAAGTTTGCCCAGATTGTATACGAAGGAAAATGGTTCACGCCGCTGCGCGAGGCCATTCAGGCATTTGTCGACGTGACCCAGCAGTACGTGACCGGCGAGGTGAAGTTCAAGCTCTACAAGGGCAACATCATCAAGGCCGGTGAGACCTCCCCGTACTCTCTCTACAGCGAGTCCCTGGCAAGCTTCACGACCGGCGAGCTGTATGACCACCATGACGCGGACGGCTTCATCAACCTCTTCGGACTGCCGCTCAAAGTACGCGCGATGAAAATGCAGGAGTTGGAGAAATAAAAGTACTTTACGAAGGACAGAACATCGATATGGTATCACTACGATACAGATACTGGCAAATTTCATAAAAGAAGATTGTGCTCACTTCGTTGCACTAAACGCTTCGATGAGCCTTTAAAACAAGAACGCACCAGCATCGGCTGACGCGTTCTTTCGTCTCATCTACGCAGTGCAAAAGTCGTTCACACAATCTTCTTTTATAAAATTTGTAAATCTGCATTTTTCTTTAAAATCCATCTAAATAGCGTCGACACCACGGCCAGGGTGATTCCCGCCCCACACGCGACGTTGACGGCCAATATGATTTTTTCCGACAAGGTCTTTCCTTTTTTATAGGTCACGCCCGGCATCGCCCCGTTCATCGCCTTGGAATTGACAACCGTGTACAAAAGCCGATGCATCGCCTCCCGCGCATAGTAATAATGCGCCTTATTATTACAATCAAAATCAAATCTGGCTGAATCTGTCAGGTTCGTGAGCTTGATGTCCGCTCCCGCCTCAATCATCTGGTATCCGTCCATGAACACGCCGGTATTGGCATTGTCCGTGATGATCAGTCCCTTGAAATCCCATTCCTTTCTGACAATTTCCGTAATCAGGTTGTAGGAACCGCCTACCCACGTATAGCCGACCCGGTTAAATCCGGTCATAATCGCCTGGCAGGCACGCACCTTGCCGACCGCGTTTTCATATTTTAAATGTCCCCTGCCGTATCCGTCCTGACTTTCCGCCGTCTTTTCTTTCAAATACGGAAGCAAAACGTCCCCGGCCTTCATGCACATTTCAAACGGAAGCAGGTACAACTCACGCGCCGCCTGCTCGTGCAGCCAGGTGGCAATGCTATATTGTCCCTTGCGGTCTCCCCGATGATTTTCCTGGTCATTGAACGCGAAATGCTTGATGTAGGCATAAACACCCTTCGATGCCACACCCAACACGGTTTTTGCCGCCACGGCACCCGAGAGAAATCCGTCCTCTGAATAATACTCCC
>CATLEQ010000415.1 GCA_949915905.1 uncultured Lachnospiraceae bacterium
CCCTGATAGCATTAGAAGCCGCGGCGTTTTTTATCCGCCGCGGCTTGTTTTTTGCTATGCCCTTTGATTTTGCTGGTTCCGAAATTGAATCGGGGTAATCTGGTACGCCCGCTTAAACAAACGGTTAAAATGCTCAACGTTTTGATAGCCCACCGATTCGGCAATGCTCTCCACGCTCGCATTGCTGCCCTTTAGCATTGCCCGCGCCTTTTTCAGGCGGATTTTCTGCACGATGTCGCCGAACGTCATGCCGGATTTCTCCCGAATATATTTGGAGAGGTACGGCTTGGAGAGGAAAAACTTATCCGAAAGCTCATCCAGCGTCACCGTCTTGTAATGCTCATGGATATAATTGGTAATCTCCAAAAGCCTGGCATCCTTAACCGTGCCCGCGCTTTTTACCTCGTCAATCTTGTTGACCGCCACTTCAAGTGCGGCGATGGAAGCCTTGATGATGTCCGCGTCAATACCGACGCCCCAATATTTCTTCTGGTTGCAGTTCACGCCCACGTATGCGACTGCTTTCGAAGACGACCCGCGCGTCAGCGAATGCTCCTCGTACACTGCCAGCTCGTAACTGATGTCAAAATAGTGCTTCAGCGCGTTGCTCACCGCGTCCAGGCGGCCGTTTCCCACCCCCGTGATGACGTGCTTGCTGCCCGCGTGGCTTACCGTGGCCGATGCCACGATGCCGTCCTCCTGTTTGAAATGGCATTCGTCAATCGTGAACACCGACTTCGCGGTAATATAGTGATCCTCGAAAATTTGGTATACCAGCTCAGGGCTTAATTCCTTGTGAGCCTTGTCGGACACGTCTTTCACCAAATAGCCGACTTCCTCTCGCATCTTTTCCGGAAGGCTGATGCCAAAATTCTGCTTCAAAATATAGTTGACTCCGCCCTTGCCGGACTGGCTGTTGATGCGGATCACGTCCGAATCGTAGCGTCTGCCCACGTCCTTGGGGTCGATTGGCAAATACGGAACCGTCCATTTCTCGCTCTTCCCGGCCTCTCTCCAGGCCATGCCCTTGGCAATCGCGTCCTGATGCGAGCCGGAAAACGCGGTAAATACCAATTCTCCGCCGTAAGGCTGGCGCGGGGACACTTTCATGCGGGTCAGCCTCTCATACACCTCGCAGATGGAAGTCATGTCAGAGAAGTCCAGCTTCGGGTCCACGCCGTGTGAGAACATGTTCATCGCCAACGTGATAATGTCCACGTTTCCTGTGCGCTCTCCGTTTCCAAACAGGGTTCCCTCGATACGGTCCGCACCGGCCAAAATGCCAAGCTCCGCGTCGCTGACACCGGATCCCCGGTCGTTGTGCGGATGCAGGCAAAGAATCACGTTGTCACGGTACAGCAAATGCTTGTTAAAATACTCCACCTGGCTGGCAAACACGTGCGGCATGGCAATTTCCACGGTCGTCGGCAGGTTGATAATCGCCTTCTTGTCCGCCGTCGGCTTCCATATCTCCAACACGGCGTTACATACTTCAAGCGCGTAATCAACCTCCGTCCCCGGAAAGCTCTCCGGGCTGTACTGGAACGTAAAATTCCCTTCCGTCTGCTCTGCCAGTTCCTTCAGCAGCTTCGCCCCGTCAATGGCAATCTGCTTCACTTGTTCCTTATCCTTTTTAAATACTTGTTCGCGCTGTGCGACGGATGTGGAATTGTATACGTGTATAACGGCGTGCGGGGCTCCCTTTACCGCCTCGAACGTCTTCTTGATAATATGCTCCCGCGCCTGCGTCAACACCTGAACCGTCACGTCGTCCGGTATCATGTCCTGCTCGATTAGCGTGCGCATAAACTGGTATTCCGTCTCGGACGCGGCCGGGAAACCGACCTCGATCTCCTTAAAGCCAACCTTTACAAGCAGTTTAAAAAACTCTACCTTTTCTTCCAAGCTCATCGGCTCAATCAAAGCCTGGTTGCCATCCCGCAGATCCACGCTGCACCAAATCGGCGGCTTGTCGATGTAGTCCTTTTTCACCCAGTCATAACAGGCTTCAGGCGGCATAAAGTAAGCTCTCTCATACTTTTCAAAATTTTTCATGTCAGCATCTCCTTATATTTTATCAATTTAGTTGTCTTTTTTTATTCTTCCTTATACTAGCACATGCGATGCAATTAATCTAGTGACATTTTTAATCAGATTCCTTGATTTATTTTAATGTATATATTCTTGCAATAACCATTCAAGGCACCAGGCAAACGTGCGCCGTTCTATGTTCTCACAAGTTTTTATCTCCGCCTCGCAGAGCAGCTCATCTTCACAAAAATATTGCACCTTCCCCACGACGAGCCCTTTTTCAACGGGAGCTTCCAGGTCTTCTAACAATTCCGTTTGCATCTCCACTTTCTGATCCATGCGGAGAAGAATCTGGTAATCTTTGAGTCCCTCTTCCATCGCCACCTCCACCTGCGCCACAGAATCCGGCCTGCCGTCGACGGCCACCCCCTCATGCACCACGATTTTAGGAAGCGTCGGCCATTCCGTCAGGCCGACGTATGTAAAGGAAGAAAGTCCGTACTCCATCAATGTCCTGGTGTCCCGCCATTTATATGTCTTATGATTCGGCCATCCGCAGGCCAAAAGGGCGACGATAAACACCTTGTCATCCCGTTTTAACGCCCCCACGTAGCAGTATCCGGCTCCGTTTGTAAATCCCGTCTTACCGGACAGTGCCCCGTCCATCATTCTCAGGAAGGAATTATGATTGTTACAAGAATACGACGATTTCCCGTCGCAGTCCATAAAACTGTACTTCTGCGTCCTTGTGATCAACAAAAATTCTTCCGACTTCTCGGAATCCATGATACAGTATTTCATGATTCTGGCCAAATCCTCGGCCGTCGTGTGGTGCATCCCTTCGTCATTTTGCGCGTCCAATCCATTCGGGGTAATAAAATATGTATGCTCGCAACCGATTTCTTTCGCCTTGTCATTCATCATCCGGGCGAATTCTTCCGTACTCCCGCCCACGTATTCGGCCAAAATGACCGCCGCGTCGTTATGGGACTCCAGCATTAATGAAAAAAGCAGATCCTCCAGAAGAAATCTCTGTCCTTCCCGGACGCCGAGATGTACCTTTGGCTGACCCGCCGCATTTTCTGAGGCTGTCACGATATCTTCTCCTTTCCCGTTCTCCAGCGCCAGAATACATGTCATAATCTTGGTGGTGCTGGCCATGGGAAGGGCCGCGTTCTCCTCCTTTCCCCACAATACCCGGCCCGAATCCCCGTCAAGCAGGCAGGCGCTTTTGGCGTAAAGCTCCCC
>CATLEQ010000416.1 GCA_949915905.1 uncultured Lachnospiraceae bacterium
GGTCGCAACATGAGATTCACAGCTCTGGTAGTTGTAGGCGATGGAAAAGGCCATGTTGGTGCAGGTTTAGGAAAAGCTACTGAAATTCCGGAAGCAATCCGTAAAGGAAAAGAAGATGCAGCGAAGAGCCTGATTAGTGTCGCGTTGGACGAAAATGAAAGCGTGACGCATGACGTGATTGGTAAATTCGGCAGCGCGTCCGTGTTGCTTAAGAAGGCACCGGACGGTACCGGCGTGATTGCCGGCGGTCCGGCTCGTGCGGTTATCGAGATGGCCGGAATTAAGAATATCCGTACAAAATCATTGGGCTCTAACAATAAGCAAAATGTAGTGCTTGCCACAATCGAGGGTCTTAAGGGCATAAAGACTCCGGAAGAGGTTGCAAGACTCCGCGGTAAGTCAGTAGACGAAATCATGGGCTAAGGTGACAGAGTTCGCTCCATCGGGAAGCGGCGGGGCAGGCTCCGTTGCAATTAAGAAGACAGAAAATATTTTTTCTGTTGTATAGGAGGTAAATAGAATGGCAGATTTGAAAATTACGTTAGTAAAGTCTACAATCGGCGCTGTGCCAAAGCACAGAAGAACCGTGGAAGCGTTGGGTCTTAGAAAACTGAACAAGACAGTAATATTGCCTGACAATGCGGCTACCCGGGGAATGGTACAGCAGGTTAGACATTTGGTGAAAGTGGAAGAAGCTTAAATAAAAACGATAAGGAGGTAATAGCATGGACTTATCAAACTTGAGACCGGCAGACGGCTCTAAGCAGGGTGATAAATTCAGAAGAGGCCGCGGCCATGGTTCAGGAAACGGAAAGACGGCCGGCAAAGGACATAAAGGTCAGAAGGCGCGTTCTGGTGCACCGAGGCCGGGCTTTGAAGGTGGTCAGATGCCTTTGTACAGAAGATTGCCAAAGAGGGGCTTCAAATGCAGAAACTCTAAGACAATCGTAGGAATCAATCTGGGCGTATTGGAGGCTTTTGAGGATGGCGCGACAGTTACCGTTGAGACGCTGATTGAGAGCGGAATCGTCAAAAACCCGAGAGATGGAGTAAAGATTCTTGGCAATGGAGAGTTAACCAAGAAACTGAATGTTCAGGTTAACGCATATAGTGCAAAGGCGGCTGAAAAGATTGAGGCGCTGGGTGGAAAAGCAGAGGTGATCTAATGCTAGAGACGGTACGGAGAGCATTTAAAATAGAAGACATCCGTAAGCGGATTTTCTATACCTTTATAATGCTTGTCGTTATTAGATTCGGTTCCCTTCTGCCCACGCCGGGGGTGAACCCGACCTATATTCAGAACTTTTTTGCGAGTCAGACCGGGGATGCATTCAATTTCTTTGATGCATTTACCGGCGGCTCCTTTACGCAGATGTCGGTATTTGCATTAAGTATCACGCCGTACATCACGTCTTCCATTATCATGCAGTTGATGACGATAGCCATCCCGAAGCTGGAGGAGATGCAGAAGGAAGGTGCTGACGGCAGAAAGAAAATTGCGGCGATTACGCGTTATGTGACGGTTGCGCTGGCACTCATAGAGTCTTCTGCCATGGCGATTGGATTTGGCCGTTCCGGACTGTTGGTTGAGTACAATTTCGTGAACGCGGCGATTGTCGTATGTACGTTGACGGCGGGCTCGGCATTCTTGATGTGGATTGGTGAGCGAATCACTGAAAAAGGAGTGGGAAATGGTATTTCCATCGTCCTTTTGATTAACATCGTGTCTAGTATTCCGGATGACTTTGTCAGATTGTACGAGCAGTTCGTGAAAGGACAAAAGCTGGCATATGGCGTGCTTGCGGCAGTCATTATCCTCGCGGTCGTTTTGTTCATTATCGTTTTCGTCGTAGTGTTGCAGAGCGGGGAGCGCAGGATTTCCGTGCAGTATTCCCAGAAAATGCAGGGACGTCGGACATATGGCGGACAGTCGACTTATATTCCGCTCAAAGTGAATACCGCGGGCGTGATTCCGGTCATCTTCTCATCATCGTTGATGCAGGTGCCGATTGTGATTGCGACGCTCCTTAACAAGGGAAACGGAACCGGAATTGGCAGCCAGATTTTGCGGGGGCTCAATTCCAATAACTGGTTCGATCCGGAAAATCCGGTGTATTCCATCGGATTGCTGCTCTATATCATACTTACCATATTCTTTGCATATTTTTATACGTCGATTACGTTCAATCCGTTGGAGATTGCAAACAATATGAAGAAAAGCGGCGGCTTCATTCCGGGAATTCGTCCGGGCAGGCCGACCGTGGAGTATTTGGAGAGGATATTGAACTACGTCATTTTCATCGGGGCTTGCGGCCTGGTGATCGTGCAGATGATTCCGTTCTTTTTCAATGGCGTGTTTGGTGCGAAGGTGTCGTTTGGAGGAACCTCCATCATCATTATTGTCGGAGTAGTACTTGAAACGATTAAGCAGATTGAATCACAGATGCTGGTACGCAATTACACTGGTTTCTTGAATAGTAAAAGCGGTTCGTGACCGAAGGCAACTTTTAGCTCGCCGTATCCAGGCTTTATGAGAGGCCGGATACGGCGGGTTAAACTGGCTTTTAGTAGTTACTATCCGACTGAATAGTAACTTTTAGTAAGGAACTGTCTTAAAAAATAGATTGCGACGGTTCCTAAGAAGAGGTGACTACATGAAAATAATTATGTTGGGCGCTCCCGGAGCGGGAAAAGGGACACAGGCAAAGAAAATTGCGGAAAAATACCAGATTCCCCACATATCCACGGGAGACATTTTCAGGGCGAATATCAAAAACGGAACGGAGCTTGGAAAAAAAGCGAAAACGTACATGGACCAGGGACTGCTTGTGCCGGATGAGTTGGTAGTGGACTTGGTTGTAGACCGGGTACAGAAGGACGATTGCGTAAACGGATACGTGCTGGACGGATTCCCGCGCACGATTCCGCAGGCGGAGGCACTTGACAAGGCATTGGCCGACATGGGGCAGAAGATGGATTACGCGATTAACGTCGAAGTACCGGATGAAAACATCATCAACCGGATGTCCGGCAGAAGGGCGTGCGTTGGATGCGGGGCGACTTACCATGTCGTATATGCGCCGACCAAGGTTGAAAATGTCTGCGACAGTTGCGGCAAGGAATTAATCTTGCGGGATGACGACAAGCCGGAGACGGTCAAGAAGCGTCTGGACGTCTACCACGAGCAGACACAGCCATTGATTGAGTACTATACAAACTCCGGAATTTTGAAAGAGGTTGACGGTACGATTGACATAGGGGACGTGTTCG
>CATLEQ010000417.1 GCA_949915905.1 uncultured Lachnospiraceae bacterium
GTAATTAATGATGGACCATGGGTTGTAAATGTCGCGTTTACTGCCAAAAGTAAATCCATCATACCACGCCCTTACATTCTCCCTCTCCTCATATAAACCATACTCCCTCAGTGACTCCCAAACTTCCTCCTGCGTGAAACCAAAAGCATCCTCATAACGTTCGGAAGTCGTAGTCACCACTGTTGCATTGTTAAAATCCGAAAAGATGGATTCCCTGCTGACCCTCGTAATCCCCGTCATCAACGCCCTTTCCAGATAAGGGTTCGTCTTAAACGTGGCGTTGAACAGATTCCTCGTGAAGGCGACCGCCTCGTCCCAGTATCCGCCCACGTAAGCCTCCTGCATCGGCGTGTCATACTCGTCAAGCAGAATAATGACTCTTTTTCCATAATGACGCATCAGATAATCCGACAATCGGTTTAATGAATCCGCCGCCAAAGAATCCGTCATGTCCAGGGATATTTCCTGATAAGCAACCTTTTCTTTCTCGTTCAACACTTCTCCGTCAAGCAAGAAGTCGTATTGGTTATACAAATCTAGAATAAGCCGACAAATTCTTTCCCGCATCCCCTGAAACGACCTTTCCTTCACCTTCGCGAAGCTCAAGAAAATCACCGGGTACGTCCCTTGCAATTCTCGGTATTCTTCCCTGCCCCATATATATAAATTCTTAAACAAGTCGCCTCTGCCCGCGTACTTGACAGAAAAAAACTTCTCCACCATGCTAAGGTTCAACGTCTTCCCAAACCGCCTGGGACGGGTAATCAAGGTCACCTCATCCTTATTTTCCCACCACTCGTGAATAAATTTCGTCTTGTCCACGTAAAAAATGTCTTCCGTTATCACCTTTTCAAAATCCTGATGACCGATTCCAACCGTTCTCGCCATGTCCCATACCTCGCATTCTACTATTTCTTAATTACGCTTCATTCTATCTTGTACCCTATAGCACCTAGTTTTTTCTTTATTTCCTCTTGTAGCTCATTGGACTTTTTAAACATTTCCGACAATTCCGAGGTCAGCCTTTGCATTTTCTCCTCAAACGGCTCCCCGTCCTCCTCTTGTTCTTCAATTCCCACATACCGTCCCGGTGTCAAAATAAACTCTTGTTTTTCAATTTCTTCCAACGTTGCCGCCTTGCAAAATCCCCGAACGTCTTCGTACTCTTTCCCCTGCCTCCATCCTTGGTATGTACCTGCAATTTTTTGGATATCTTCCTCTGACAATTCCCGGACTTTTCTGTCTATCATATGTCCAAGTTTTCTTGCATCAATAAAAAGCACCTTATTCTTGGAAGCCTCCGTTTTCCCTCTCCGCATAATCCATAACGACACCGGAATGCCCGTAGAGTAAAACAATTGACTTGGCATCGCCACGATGCATTCCACGACATCTCCCAAAATCATGTTTTTTCTAATGTTCCCCTCGTTGGACGTATTGGAACTCAACGACCCATTTGCCAATACCGTGCCGCAAACGCCTCCCGCCGGACTCAAGTGATACAACATATGTTGTAACCATGCAAAGTTCGCATTTCCAACTGGCGGAACCCCATACCGCCACCGAATGTCTTCACGCAACCTCTCCCCGCCCCAGTCAGATACGTTAAACGGCGGATTGGCCAAAATATAATTCGCTTTCAGCGTCTTATGCTGGTCATCATGAAAGGAATCCGCGTTGTGCTTCCCTAAATTTGCCTCCAATTGGCGAATGGCCAAATTCATTTTTGCTAATTTCCATGTGGTAGGATTGCTCTCCTGCCCAAAAATAGAAATATCACGGATGTTTCCCTGATGTTCCCTTACAAAACGTGCGGATTGACAAAACATCCCACCACTTCCGCATGCCGGGTCAAATATCTGCCCCTCAAAAGGTTCAATCATTTCCACCAGTGTTCGCACAATGCACGACGGCGTATAAAATTCTCCTCCCAGTTTTCCTTCCGCACTTGCAAACTTACTTAAAAAGTACTCATACACACGCCCTAAAACATCTTTTTCTTGCGCCGCCGCCGAACCAACTTCTATGTTTGTGAACAACGTCACCAATTCCCCTAGCCGAGTTTTGTCAAGTTCCGCCCTGGAATAATTTTTTGTCAAGACACCTTTCAAGGAAGGGTTCTCATTTTCTATGGACTCCATGGCCCGGTCAATCACGCTCCCTATGTCCGTACTCGTGGCATGCTTTTGAATTTCCAGCCACCTTGCCTCCTTGGGAACCCAGAAAATATTATCCGCCAGATACTCGTCCCTATCTTCTTCGTCACCATATCCTGCCTCTAAAAGCACCTGGTACTTTTCTTCAAAGGAATCGGACACGTATTTCAGAAATATAAGCCCCAAAACCACATGCTTATACTCCGCCGCATCCATATTGGAGCGTAATTTATCCGCCGCCAGCCACAATTTTTCTTCAAATCCGATATTCGTAGTTCCCGTAGCCATCATTTTCCTCCGTACTTTCTTCCGTCTTTTCATTCATTATACACAAAACGTCTAAAAACCTCAATATATTCTCGTTAAACGGCTGGATTTCCTGATATAGAAATCCGATTTCACGCGGCGGGACGGGATTTGACAAAACCACTTCGACAAGGTCGCCCGCTTCCAACTCCCGCTCCACGAATTGTTTCACGACGCAGGACACCCCTATGCCCATTTTGGCAAATTCAATCAACATGTCCATCTCATTTACTTCGAGAATGCGCAGTGGAATGATATTATTTTTTGCATAATACGCATTAACGTGTTTGCGGGACACGTTGTCCTTATCAAGAAGCATGATGTTCGCATAATCAAAAATTTCATCATTCTCGCAGTGCAATTTTTCCCGGTAGGCGGGCGTGCAAACAAAAATGTATTCAATTTTTCCCAAAGAACGGTAAACCGATGTTCCAAGGTTTTGGGGCTTTACGACCAATGCCAAGTCAATCGTACCTTCCTCCAGCATCGCATAGGCCTCCACCGAGGACGTGCACGTAATGGACAAATCCGTATGCGGATATAAACGGGAAAATTCTTTCAGATAAGGCATGAGAAAATGTTTGCACAAAACGTTGCTGGACGCCATGCGCAAATATCCGGTTTTCGATGGGAATCGAAGGCTCTTTTCGGCATCCGAAAGCATAAGAAATGCTTTTTTCGCACTGTCATACAAAAATTTCCCTTTTTCCGTCAACTCCACACCCTTCGATTTTCTGATAAAGAGCGTGGTACTTAAGTTCTCCTCCAACTTCCTTATCGCCATGCTCACCGCCGGTTGGGAAATGTA
>CATLEQ010000418.1 GCA_949915905.1 uncultured Lachnospiraceae bacterium
CGGTCTTGCAGGGCGCGGTGCCGGTGGCGACGGTGTCCTCCCGGTTTTCCCGGTAATCCACGTTCCAGTCCTTCGGCCCCCAGGTGCTTTCCTTGATTTTCTTATAGGAGGGCTTTTCCTCCAGGTTTTCCTTGGAACATAGTTTCTGCCCCAATTTCAGCGCGTTACCCGGGCAGTTTTCCACGCATTGCGCGCAGGCCACGCATTTTTCCTCGTCCACTTCCGCCACGTAGTTGGAGCGGATGGCATCCTTCGCGCCGAACATGAGGCCGATGCGCAGGCCGAAGCAGGAACAGGAACAGCAGTTGCAGATGGCTCCCGATTCTCCCAGCTCGTCAATATTGGGCATGGAATGCATGAGGCCGTTGTCCTCCGCGCGTTTCAATATCTCTTCGGCCTCCTCGCGCGTGACGTAGCGAGCCTTGCCCGTCTCGGCATAATACTCGGCCGCCGAGCCAAGATGCAGGCACATGTCCTGCTCCAGATGCCCGCAGCCCTCGCCCATGATACGCCTGGAAGCGCGGCAGGAACAGTCGGACACGCTGAACGTGTCATATTTGTCCAGATAGTAACTGAGCTTTTCGTAAGGCACGGCTTTTGGGTTGCCGTCGATGGCGCTCTCAATCGGAATCACGCGCATCAGGCTGGAGCCGTCCGGCAGCATGGCACCTAGTTTGGCCGCGCTTTTTTTCGTGTACTCGTCAAACGCGCGGGCAATCTGTGGGAACTTGGCCAGTTGTTCGCGGTTGCCCACCATTCGTTCCAGGATGCCGGGGGCAAAAATCTCCACGTAACAGCGTTCCAGTCCGTCCGTCTTGTCCTTCCAAATCGTGAACACGCCCGTTTCGCCCAGCTGGTGCGCCAGACGCGTCGTCTCATCCAGGGACTTGCCGCATTTTTCCGCCAGGTAGGCGATGGTGCGGGCTTTTCGAAGCCCCGCCGCCAGGGCAACGTCCGCCATGTCGTCCGTCACCACGCATTCCAGGCTGTAGTACTCAGGCGCGTTCTCGTCAATCTTGTTGACCATGCCGGGCAGGCCGCCAATCATCTTGGCCAGCTGCACGATTTTCTTTCTTAAAGCCATAAAAATCACCTCCGTTTTTTCGTTTATGTGCGATATAGATATAAGGTTATCTTACCACAGAAGTATGGACAAAAGCAACAAAATGTTCCGGGAAACAAAATAGAATTTAAACAAATCGCACAAAACGGGCGCGGCCGTTGACTTTCTTTCCCGTCTGCCTTAGAATAAAGGAAAAACAAAGCGTGCATAGTTGGCGGAAATGGTGGACAGTTTGGTTTTGGTCGAATTGTCGCGGAAAGAAAAGAGGTGGCTGTCATGGCGAGACCGGTCGGAATCGGACATCAGGATTTTGCAGAAGTGATTACGGAAGATATTTTTTATGTGGACAAAACGAAGTTTATTAAGGAGTGGTGGGAGAACAGGGATGTGGTGACTTTGATTACCCGTCCCCGGCGTTTTGGAAAAACGCTGACCATGAGCATGGTGGGGCAGTTTTTTTCTTCGGATTATGCGGGGCGTAAAGAACTGTTTGAGGGGTTGTCCATCTGGGAGGAAGAAACGTATCGGAAGCTGCAGGGAACCTATCCGGTCATCAGTCTTTCTTTCGCGGGCATAAAGGAACGGGACTATGCCATGATTAGAAGGAAGATTTGCCAGCTTTTGACGGACTTGTACGCGGATCATTCGTACTTGCTGAAGAGTGACGTCTTGGAGGATTTGGACAAGGACTATTTCAGGAGGATGTCCGTGGACATGGACGACGTGCAGGCGACCATGGCGATTCACAATCTGTCAAAATATTTGAGCCGGTATCATGGGAAAAAATGTATTATTCTGCTGGACGAGTATGACACGCCCATGCAGGAGGCCTATGTGGGCGGGCATTGGGGCAAACTGGTTTCCTTTATAAGAACGTTGTTTAATGACACGTTCAAGACGAACCCGTATCTGAAAAAGGCGTTGCTGACGGGAATCACGAGGGTCAGCAAGGAATCCGTCTTTTCGGATTTTAATAATCTGGAAGTGGTGACCACGACCTCGGAAAAATATGAGGAGGCCTTTGGACTCACACAGGAGGAAGTGTGGGAGGCACTGAGGGAATACGGACTCTATGGTGAGCGGGAGAACGTGAGGGCATGGTATGACGGCTTCACGTTCGGCAGGAAACGGGACATTTACAACCCATGGTCCATCATCAATTATTTAGACAAACGTACGTTTGGCTCGTATTGGACGAACACGAGCAGTAACAGCCTGGTAGGGAAGCTGATTCGGGAGGGAAACCCGCGGGTGAAGGTTGCCGTGGAGGACTTGGTGAGGGGCGGGACGCTTCGCACGAAGATTGACGAGCAAATCGTGTATGCCCAGTTGGATCAGAACGAGGACGCTATCTGGAGCCTGCTTCTGGCGAGCGGTTATCTGCGTGTGGAATCATTTAAAATAGATGAAAAGGGCAGGTGTGAATATGAACTGAAGCTTACGAACAAGGAAGTCACCATCATGTTCGAGGATATGGTGAGCGGGTGGTTCAAAGCTTCGGAGGAAGAGTATAATGATTTTATTGAGGCGTTGCTTTCAGGGGACGTGCAAGGGATGAACGAATATATGAACGAGGTGGCTTCTACGACGTTCAGTTTCTTTGATACCGGGAAGGGAGGTTTGAAAGAAACGGAAGAAGGTCAGGACGTGGAACCGGGACAGAAGCGGGGGCCGGAGCCGGAACGCTTTTATCATGGGTTTGTTCTTGGGTTGATTGTGGACTTGGAGGGACGGTATCGGGTCACGTCAAACCGGGAGAGCGGCCGTGGGCGGTATGACGTGATGCTCGTGCCATTGAAGGAGGAAGACGATGCCATTATCATCGAGTTCAAGGTCTGTAAAGCGGCGAGGAAACAGACGCTTGAGGAAGCCGTGGCCGAGGCGTTGAAGCAGATAGAAGAGAAGAATTATGCGGCGGAACTGGAAGCGGCAAAAATCTCGCCGGAACGGATTCGGAAATATGGGTTCGCGTTCGAAGGAAAGAAGGTTTTGATTGGAGCGTGAGAAATCCAAAGTCTTTTTGCGAAAAAGATTCGAGGCCGGAAGATTGTAAATGGCAGTCTTTCGGCCTCTTTATGCGCATGGGGCAGAAAGGTATGTGCTGCTTACGCAACCTGTCCCGGCGCGGCGAGTAGGGGGAAATCTCCCCTACTCGATTATGGGGTGTACCAGTTCTAACCTATTTATCGTCG
>CATLEQ010000419.1 GCA_949915905.1 uncultured Lachnospiraceae bacterium
CCAGTCAAAAGATACAATTATTATACCAGAGATGACCCAAAATGTCATTACTCGACAGCAATATATTCAATTTTCAAGGTGACGTTGCGTAGGCTGAAAAATACTTACCTTTTGTCGCCTTAATCATGTAATAGAAATTTTCTTTGACAATATCTTCAAAATTTTCAATTCCGATAGGTAATTTTCTTTTCATTAATTCCATTATTTATATCCTCCTTTTCGGGCGGCATTCCTTTTATGATTCTCACATCGGTATGATGCGGGGGAATTGCCCTTCTAGTATAACTGATTTTGGAGGAAGATACAAACATTAAATCATATTTCCAACAAAAATCGTGCAATCGAGTAAGGGAGATTTATCTTCCCTACTCACGCGCCGGGATAGGCTGCGTAAGCAGCATATCCCTTCCTGTCCCGTGTGCAATCGAGTAGGGGGATTTTTTTCCCTACTCGCGTGCCGGGCATCCGTCAGCACCAGCTGACATACTTCCTTTGAATGCCCGTGTGCATAAAAAGGGCGGCACACCCCTTGTAATCAGGGTTATGCCGCCACAAAGACCGTTTCACTTGATATTTTCCTGCACTTTTTCCGGTAAATCGCCGTATTCAACTTCTTCGTATTTGTGAACTCCCGAGACTCTGACTTCTAACGATAAATAAGTCCCTTCTTCCAATTCCTCGAAGGTTTTAAATTTCAATTCACGTTTTTTCCCTTTTTCATTGTAACACTCCAGAGTGTATTCGTAGTTCATGTCTTCGTTTGTCGATAACGCCTTCTTCTTACTGTTATCGACTTTCGCATAAAAAAACTCATCATAATTTTCAAAATTCAATGCTCCCACCACGCAGACCCCTATAACCAGCACGATTGCGATAACGGCAAATACTTTTCCTTTCATATCCTATTTTTCCTTTCCAGATGATTTAATCCTCCCTTCAGGCAGACCCCTATGACCAGCACGATTGCGATAACGGCAAATATTTTTCTTTTCATGTCTTACTTCTCCTTTCCATGTAAGTTGCCCTTATTGTAGACGAAATCCGTTCCCACTTCCATAGATTCGGCTTACATTTTTCCGTTTTACCCTTACAAAAACGTAAGGAGATTGTCACATTTTACAGTAAAAATAGCAAGAGTCCGGCTTGCCGGACTCTTTATCTCTACTTCGCCCCAAATGTCTCCATCACTTCTTCCAGATCCGTCTGCTGCTCGATCTGGTTTACAATCATGCTGCTGTTGACCCCGGCCACCGTCATGTCCTTGTAATCCGCCCACACGTAGCAGACAAAACAAAGGATGCCGATGGCCAGCCTGAGATAAAAGCTTCCTGCTGCCGGGGCGGAGGGCTCATCGTATAAATCGTTGTAAATATGGCGGTATCTCGGGTGAATCGCCGGGATGCCGCCGCTGTCGTACATTTTCCTGGTATCTTTCAGTAACTGCTGCCTGCGCAAAGCCGAATCGTCCATAATGCCTCCTGACACACGTAAACCGGCATGTCTCTTGCCGCCGTTTAATGGAATAAGGACATGACACGCCAGTCCTTTTATGTATGTCACATCTTATGCCTCGTCGTCGTAATTTAGAACGACCCTTTCACCATGTTTTCGCAGAGATAGAAGCTAATTAAAATCGAGCAGGCCGTGGGTGATACATTCACTTACAGCCTGCAAACCGTTCTCTATTCTTTACCACCGGCGTCATCCAAATTCCTTATGGATTTGAATTCATAGATCCCGCTGCCAACCTCGCTGACATTGTCTTTCCAGTGAATCGTCGCGGTTGTATTACAAGGAATTTCCACTTGCAGTCCGTTCATGTTCCAGGATACAAAAATCCTTCCCGCCTCACTTTCAAAAGTCCTTTCACAGCTTGTGATACTTCCCTCCATATCCGGATGAATCACGATATGTGTAAAACCCGGCGTATCACTGTCAATACCGGCGACATGCCTGCAAATCCAATCATCAACGCAGCCAAACGCATAGTGGTCGAAACTTACGAAACGTCCCGTCTTCTGCGCTTCATCCGCGTCCCACGCCTCCCAGATGGAGGTCGCCCCATGATCGACTTCATAAAGCCAGGATGGCATTTTATTCTGCCATAAAAGCTTATATGCCAAATCCTTTTCATCCAGGTTGCAAAGCACGTCTAAAATATATGGCGTCGCCAAAAATCCGGTATCCAGGCAATTCCCGTTTTTCCGAATCAAATCCATGATTTTTTCCTTATACGTTTCCTTTAAGTTCTCCGGTACGAGGTCGAAGGCAAATGCCAGAATGTATGCACCCATATACTTTTCAGGCATCAATCCGCCTTCAAAAATCCCCTTTTGTATTGCGTGCTTCATTTTTTCTGCCATATCCGTATAGTAAACTGCACGCTCTTCTTTTCCTAAAACCGCCGCGATTTCAGCCATTTTCCGCATGGTTTGATAACCGAAAAACGGAGCAATATAATAATCGGATTCCCGGCATGCATCATAAGGTCCTTCGCCCGGAACCGCCTTTCTGCTTGGAATCAGCCATTCGCCAAAATGAAATCCCGTATCCCAAAGGTATTTGTCATATTTTTCCGGGATATCGTATTCGCCGCGCTTGGCGGCAGCCGTACGGATAATATACTCGGCCCAGGCTTCCATGGCTTCATAATTTTCCTTGAGGACACATATATTTCCGGTTACCTGATACATATCATACGGCACCCAGACAATGGCGTCACTCCATCCTGCCACGCCCGTAATCCGGTCGTCTCCGAACGTTTTGACCACTTTCTTTAATGTGCCGTCATAAAGTTTCATATAGGGAGATACAATCATTACCACCCCGTCGTCCGCCTGGTCTTCCCTTACAGAATTCAGCCAGCTGTTTAAAAAAGGTGTCATATCCTCGTTCATAAGCGCCGTCCTGGCATAAATCAGGATGTCCCCGGTCCATCCCGCCTTCTCTCTGGACGGGCAGTCCGTAGGAACCGACATCATATTGTTATACTGCGAATAACGGACATTTTGATATAAACGGTTGATTCTCTCATCCGAACACTGGAAGGTTCCATAATTCTCTTTTCTGGTGCTGAGAAGCACGGCCGTAAAAGCCTCTTTTTTTACATTTTCCAAACCGGTCACGCGAATATAACGGAACCCATGGAAAGTAAAGAACGCCTCATAGACGCGTTCCTTTCCATCCGAAACGTACGTGTCTTTCTGCGGGGCAAACATCGTATTGACATAATTTCCATCCGAATTCAATACCT
>CATLEQ010000420.1 GCA_949915905.1 uncultured Lachnospiraceae bacterium
GAACATCTGCCCCAGCTCACCGCCCTGGAACAGATCTGCTTCCCCTCCGACCCCTGGAGCGAGTCCGTGTACCGGGCGGCGCTGGACAACCCGGCCGTGGCCATCCTGCTGGCCCAGGGGGAGGACGGCGCGCTGCTGGGCTACGCCGTGCTGTCCACCGTGCTGGACGAGGGCAATCTGGACAACATCGCCGTGGCTCCCGCCGCCCGGCGGCACAGAGCCGAAACAAATGCGCCCGCGTCACAAACGATGGTCTTCGCAAACTCCATATGCAGCTTGGCAATCTCGTTGGGGTCAATGTCCACCATGACCCGCCTGGCCCGGCAGGCAAAATGGGGCTCATTGAACGCCGTGACGGCCATGGCAATCGCCAGGTACGTCTTTCCGGTTCCGGCAGGTCCCAACCCAAATGTGACCATGCCGCCCCGAATGGCGTCCACGTAACTTTTTTGCCCCAATGTCTTGGGTCTGACGGGCTTTCCTTGTAATGTATAGCAAATCAAATCCTTGTCAATCTCGACCAGTTCGTCCTCCTGGTTTTCAAATACAAGTGAAATCGCATAATCCACGTTCTGCTCCGTAATCACGTTCCCGCGCCGGGACAATTCGACAAGCTGGGTAAGCACCCGCCTCGCCTTGTCCGCCTGCTCCTGCTCTCCTAAAAGCTTTACCACGCCGTCCCTTACAATCAGGGTAATGTGAAAGCTGCGCTCAATCTTCCTGGCATAAGCGTCAAACTGTCCGAACACATTTTTTTCATGCTCCACGGGAATGTCAATTGTCACTTCTGATAGACTCATCCTGTTCGTTCCTTTCCGTCATCTCAATGATTTCTGTATCTGCCGTCTGTGCAATCGGCTGGTTCAAGTATAACGTACCTTGTGCCGAGGCCATTTTTTCATTCACATATATTCTAACACTATCCCCACGGATTTGAATACCTTTTTCTTGCAATTTTTCACAAAAAAGTGTAAAATTTCCAGTCAACTTCTCCTGTAGGGCACGTTCCGTGTAATTTTTTTGCTCCGTCTGGTAGGATTTTACATGAGTCAAGCCATAAATAACCGGTATATAAAAATTTTCACCCAGCTTTATCTGGTACTCCTCCGTATGAACTTCATATTTTTCAAACGGATGCGCCCGGCTTCCCAGTGAAATCCGTAAAGCTCCCAGCATAAGGTAAAGCTCTATGCGCTGCTCCTCTTTTTGATACTTTTTTTCCTCATACGTCCTGGAAACCGTATCCTCATAAGGGAGTATCGTGTCGGCGTAAATGTCCGCGTCCGCCTGACAATACTGGTACCCCACGACCTCTTTCGCGTCGTTTAAAACCTCGATACGCCCGCTGACCAGTACGTCCCCCTGCTTCACCTCGTCTCCGGCATGTACCAACGGGACTCCGCTGCGGGTGACAATCCGGGTAATCGTCCCGTCCATGGCCGCCACCAAGTCCGAAGGCGGGGCATCCTCCCCCGCATCGGTCACGCCCCCGGAGACCGCCGTGCTTTCGTCATTCCCGGTTGCATTTTCCGCACCGTCTTCACTCCCGGTATTTCCGGCCGCATCGCCCGGTTCGTTTCTTTCCCCGGCGTTCCTGGCTTCATCCGGAAACGTGTCCTCGTTTTCCTTGACATGAATGGAAAGGCGGCTCCCTTCAATCGACACGGACACCCACACGATGTCATCGTATTCTTCCCGGATTTCCTTCACAATCTGCGGACAATCCACCCGGCTCTTTCGCATCGCCGGGGCAACGTCAATCTGTTCTAAAAACTCCAGCAACGCTTCGTCCGTATGCGTTTCATTTCCTTCAAAATGAATGTCCCAGATAAAGGAGGAGTAAAGATACAGCAAGCTTATACAAAGCAAAAAACCGGGAACAAATAATTTCCGCTTTCTGTTCTGAAAGACAAAAAACGGAAATCCATAACGCTTTCGCAGCACGACCTTTGTATGCGTCTTACGGATGACGGGACGCAGCCTCTTAAACCCCTCGACCGTGACATACATCTCATATGCCGTCCCACAAGGCACGAGTCCCCAGATGAATATGTTATGATAACTGCATAGATTCAAAAAACGCTCCGTCGACTCGCCTTCCACGCGAATCCTGACATATCCGCGCATATATCGGATGATAGATTCTAACAAAATGATTCCCCCGATTCCACCGCTTTTTGATTTCTTTCAATCCCGTTCCTTCACGAACAAAATTCGATGGAACAGATGCAACCCGTAATCTTCATCTCATCATTCGTATAGTACTCAATCTGCAGGCACTTCCCACAAAGGCGAATCTGCTTCCCCTTTGTCTGCACGCGGATGAGTGAGTCCGTATATTCAATAATGCCGCGGTAGTTTTCAATATGCACTTCCTCGCTGCCAAGCACCGTCACCACCGACGCGCCCAAAACCACGTCCTTTGGCAGACTTGCCGCGTCGGCAAGCTTCTCACCGATACGCAAGGTCTTATATTCTTTTTTCATTAAAAATGCCACACATGGATTTTGTAAATAGTCTATGCAGACACCGTTTGTCCTATTCATGGCGGTATCACCGTCAGGCGGCATGTAGGTCATCCGCCGTATTCCCATTTGTCACTTATGATAAGGAGCACCGGCTATGATTCGAAATCCCCGATAAATCTGTTCCAGCAAAATCACGCGCATCAATTGGTGCGGAAATGTCATTTTCGAAAAACTCAGCGCAAAGTCCGAACGTTTCCTTACCTCTTCGCCAAGTCCAAGCGACCCGCCGATAAGGAACATGACATGGCCGACTCCCGAGATGCCAAGGTTATTTATTTTTGCCGCAAATTCTTCCGAAGTCAATCCCTTTCCGTCAATTTCCAACGTAATGACAAACGCGTCATCTTTGACATGCCTTAAGATTCGTCCGGCCTCCGCCGACAGTATGGAGCGCGTCATGGACTCGCTTCTCTGCTCGGGCGTTTTCTCGTCCGCCACTTCTATGATTTCCAATTTACAATACACACTCAAGCGTTTGCTATATTCCGCAATGGCGTCCTTTAAATATTTTTCTTTGATTTTTCCGACCGTGACCAGTGTAATCTTCATGTCCTCTCCTATTATACTCGCTAACGATCAAATCGTTAGCGAGTATCGCGCCAGTTGCAGCCGCGAAGCGGCATATTTCATTATGCGGCTGTGCGCATCCTGCCAGAGGCTTAGGGTAATCGCACTGATTTTTTGCGGTTACCATATATACCCCGCAGCA
>CATLEQ010000421.1 GCA_949915905.1 uncultured Lachnospiraceae bacterium
CGACGAAGCTTTGTGACAACGTGGCACTTTTGCACCAGGGAGAAATCGTGGAATTTGGTTCCCCGCAGGAGCTTTGTTTGAAATACAACACGAACAAGCGGTACCAGGTGCTTCTTGACGGCAATGAGGAGCTTGTCCTGGAGCAGAATCCTGAGAATATTGATAAGATTGCGGGCTGGATGAGGAAGAACCAAGTCCAACGAATCCATTCCTGCGAACCGACGTTGGAGAGCGTGTTTTTGCAAGTGACGGGAAAGGCACTGAGTGCCTGAGGGATTCAGGTTAAGCATTGGAATTGTGAAAGGAGTCTTATTATGGGAAATACAATGGGGAACATGAATAAATTATTCGCGGTGGCGAGAATTAAGTGGATTTGCATCAGCCGGAACGCGTCGGTCATGCTGGGACCAATTCTGGTGGTGGGCATGGTGCTGATGTACAAAGTCCTATATGGCTCGATGGTGGACGGGGAACTGCCGCCGATACTGACGGGGGTCATTTTAAGCTTGGGAATTAGCATGAACATTTGCATGGACGGTTTCATGATGGTGGGAATGGCGATTGCGGAGGAAAAGGAGAAGCACACCTTGCGCGTGCTGATGACTTCGTCCATTACGGGAGTGCAGTATTTTGTCGGGAGCATCTTCTTTCCGTTCGTGCTTACGGTGGCCGTCAATTTTGTCGTATTGCTCATCAGCCAGGTTTCCATGGAATACGTGTCGATACCGGTATTTTTCTTGGTCAGCGTCACCGCTTCGCTGATTAGCTGCGTGCTCGGAATGATCGTGGGAATCTGCGCCAGCAACCAGATGAACGCGAGCCTGATTGCCTATCCGTTATTGATGGTGTTTATGATGATTCCCATTCTCGGGAATCTGTCGGAAGTGCTGCGCAAGGTGTCGGGATTTTTGTTTACCGGGGTGCTGACGGAGATGACGGATTGTTTTGCCAATGAGACGAGGTACGTGGTTAAGCCGCTGGATGTCGCGGTGCTGGCAGGGGAGCTGGTCATCAGCGTGTTGGTGTTCTTGATTCTTTATAAGAAAAACGGGTATGAGAAAGATTAAAAATATGGTGGCATGAGAAAAATAAGATACCCACGAATTGCTACACGCTTCGTGGGTATCATGGGGCAAAAGGTATTTTGACCCTAACAACATCAGGTCATTATAGTAACTGTATGCCATGTTCGTCCGCCAGGCGGCAGGTTTCCTCCGGCCAGATGGAGGATTGTACCTCCCCGATGTGGGCCTTGCGCAAGTAATACATGCAGATGCGGGACTGGCCGATGCCGCCCCCAATCGTGTAGGGGAGTTCCCCGTTTAACAATGCCTTCTGGAATGGCAGCTCGCGCCGCTTTTCGCAACCGGCGAGCGTAAGCTGTCTGGCAAGTGACTCCTCGTCTACGCGGATGCCCATGGAGGAGAGCTCCAGGGCCGAGCCAAGGACGGGATAATATACGATGATGTCCCCGTTTAGTTCCCAGTCGTCATAATCCGGAGCGCGTCCGTCGTGTTTTTGGCCGGAGGCCAGCGTCTTTCCAATCTGGGAGATGAATACGGCCTGCCGTTCCCGGGCAATGTTCGTTTCCCGCTCTTTTGGTGAGAGGTTCGGGTAGAGGGTTTCCAGCTCCTGCGAGGTGATGAACGAAATGTCGTCCGGCAGCAGGGGCTCTATGTAATTATACCGTCTCGCCATATATTCTTCCGTCTCCTTGAGTGCGGAAAATACCTTGCGGACGGTGTACATGAGCGTTTCCATGTTGCGCTCTTCCTTGGAAATGACCTTCTCCCAGTCCCACTGGTCGACATAGATGGAATGTACGTTGTCCGTGTCCTCGTCGCGGCGGATGGCGCTCATGTCGGTATAAAGTCCCTCGCCGGAATGAAAACCGTAATGCATGAGTGCGTGACGCTTCCATTTGGCCAGGGAATGCACGATTTCCGCGACGGCCTCGTCCTGCTCGCGGATGCCGAAAGAAACCGGGCGTTCCACGCCGTTTAGGTTGTCGTTAAGGCCGGATTCAGGGCGGACGAACAATGGCGCGGACACGCGGGTTAAATGCAGTGACTTGGCCAGTGACCGTTCAAAGTGGTCCTTGACCTCCTTGATGGCGACCTCCGTCTCGCGGATGGTCAGCGGAGAGTGGTACCCCTCCGGGATGATGAAATGTTCCATGATGGTAAACTCCTTTTTTGTCTGATAACCCTTTTATTTTAAGGATTGGTGCTTGAAAAGTCAAGCATTTGGCGTTGTCAATAAAAATTCATCATCCGAAGTTAACTGAATATTGATGAATATATTTTAAATATATCAAATATAAAAGCGAATAATTCCAATATTATTTGTTGATTTTGAAAAAAATAATAAAAATTTGAAAAATATATTGACAAATCAAAAAAAGTGTAGTAACATATGTATAACAAATAAAACTGAAGGAACAAATAGGAAAAAGATAAAGAGTTATCTTTTTCATATAGAGTTTCATAAGGTTTTGACTCGCAGGACATAGTCCCATACTTGGTAAGAAGAGAGAAGGAAGAAAGAGCATGATGACGAGAAAGTCATGTGAGAAGTAAAATTCCTTTGAGGCGGAGTTCTTATTCGGGATTGGTTCGGCGGGAATCTAAGAAAAGGAGGTACGGACCACCGAAGACTTAAGCAAAAAACGGGAGTTTGAGGAAAGCGAGGTAAGGTCCCATGGACATGGAGGTAATAAGTGAATAGAGGTGGATGTAAGTTGAATGGTCAATTTGCATCCACTTCTTTTTTGTATATTGATTACCCGTGAAAAGCAATAGGAAATATGGTAGGAAATAATTTGAAAAATGACGGCCCATATTGCTATATTTTGCAAAACGTTGTATACTTAGAAAGCGAGATGAAGAAATGGATTAAGATGTGAGGATACGAAAAGAAAAGAGAGAAAGGGGTCTGGCGATGAAAATTGACATGCATTGTCATGTGAAAGAGGGCTCTCTTGACAGCAAGGTCGGCGTGGAAGAGTACATCACTCTTTTAAAACGCAAGGGGTTTCAGGGGATGGTCATTACCGATCACAATACATATAATGGATACCGACATTGGAAAAATCACATAAAAGGAAAAAAACACACGGATTTCGTGGTGTTAAAGGGCATTGAGTATGACACCCGGGACGCGGGACATATCCTGGTGATTATGCCGGAGGGGGTTAAAATCCGGTTGTTGGAGCTTCGGGGCATGTCCGTGGCGA
>CATLEQ010000422.1 GCA_949915905.1 uncultured Lachnospiraceae bacterium
TCATAAAAGAGGCGCGTTCCTTGACGTTCGGGGTCATCACGGTCGGCAACGCCAATATCGGCGCGTCCGAAATGGTATAGCAAAGATCCCAGACGGCATAGGTAATGACGGCCGCCGCAATCCGGAGCCCGACATTTTCCACGTCCTGAATGGAAAACAATAGAATCGTGGAAATCGGAATCGCGACTACTGAAATTTTCAGCCACGGCAAAAAACGCTTTCCGCTCTTCCACCGTACCTTGTCCATGACAAGCCCGAACAGCGTGTCGTTCACCCCGTCCCAGATTTTCCCGCCGAACATAATCGCCGTGATTGCAAGCGACGGCAGCAACGCGTAGTCCGTGTAATACATCATCAAAAACTGAGACACCAGGGTGTATACCATCCCTTGTCCAAAATAGTACATCCCATACGGAATCTTTTCCTTTAATGTCGCCTTGTATTCCTCCGCCTTCATCCTTCTCCTCCGCCTTTCCATCGTTATTGCCGCTTTCCTTTCGCCCCCGGCATTATAGCAATGCCGCAAATTACCGCGCATGCCGCACTTTCACAATTCTACGACTCATCATACCACAATCTTATGTAAAAATAAATAACTCATTTTTTCAAAAATAATCGGTAATTTTTACGATTTCTATTGCCCCGCCGAACCTCTTCATGTTATGATGGTATCAAAATTCAGGAAACGAGGTACTTTCCCATGAAAAGAAGTTTAAAAGAGCACGTTTTAAGGTTGTTGCTATTATTCGCAGGCCTCGTCATCGCGCACTTTGGCGTGACGTTGTTCTTGTTGACCGACCTGGGAGCCGACCCGTTCAACGTTTTCGTGCAAGGGATTTTC
The DNA here is from genome assembly GCA_949915905.1 of uncultured Lachnospiraceae bacterium. Lineage (GTDB taxonomy): Bacteria > Bacillota > Clostridia > Lachnospirales > Lachnospiraceae > Schaedlerella. The sequence goes on from CATLEQ010000422.1 coordinate 842, forward strand.
CGAACTCTCTCCCGCTTTTTCCCCGTCTTGACCCACGGCTACACGCACGCCTCGATTTGCATCCTCATCATGCTCGTCCTATTGTTCGTGGACAGAACCTATGTCAAGATTGGCACCCTCGTCTGCATGGCTTTCGGCGGCCCCATCATCGACGTTTTCACGCGCCTTTTGAGAAACGTCATCCATCCTGGAAACCCGTTCATCATGCGGCTTCTGGCTCTCGCGGCAGGCTGCGTCATCCTGGCTTTCGGCATGACCATCGTGATAAAGTCGGATGCCGGCACCGGCCCCAATGACTTGGTGGCCATCGTGCTCAGCGACAAATTGGCCCGGCCTTTCGGACGCACCCGTATCGTCGTGGACCTATGCTTCGTCGTGACAGGTTTTCTTCTGGGCGGGGTCGTCGGGATTGGAACTCTCGTCAGCGCGTTCCTGGTCGGTCCGGTTGCCGGCATTTTCCTCCCGCGCAGCGAAAAAATCGTCCGATTCTTCCTAAAGAAAACATGTGGAGAAAAATGAAACGACGGAGGTATTTACCATGCAACTTGACGACACCTACAAGAGAATCATCGAACTGGACGAGGAGGAACAAATCGGCCATGAATATTTCAAGGTGACGGGTCATTATTTGGATTACATTGACCTCGTCTTTTTACTGAAGGGCCAAAACCCTTATGATTTTTCCAGACTGGCTTCCGCCGCCGCGCAGGAACATAAAAAAGACCTTCTCGCCAAGTTGAAAAGCGGATACCTGGAAACTTTGCAGGAGCGGCTTTTCATTGCCGACGATACCAATGCGGAGATTCAGCATTTGCCCCGATATATTGACATTGAGGCTCACAGACACGATTTTTTTGAAATCGTCTGTACGATGGGCGGGACGTGCCTGCACCGCGTCGAGGAGAAAAACGTTTTCATGCACCAGGGCGATGTCAGCATCATCCCGCCGAACGTCAGGCATCACCTGCTGGCCGAACCTGACTGTGCCGCCTTTACCATAAAGATACGAAAAAGCACGTTCGGCAACGTGTTTTCCGTTTTGATGCGCAGTGGCAGTGCGCTCTCCTCCTATTTTTCCCGCGCCCTCTACTCTAAGCATTACCAAAACTCCCTGACCTTCCATTGCGGCCAAGACAAGTTTTTGCCCGAACTGCTGCTTTACATGCTTGCCCAGCAATTTGAGAAAAAACGTTATTATAATTACGTGCTTGACGGACTCATAACCACGTTCTTCTCTTACCTCGTGCAAAATTTTGAGGACACGATTGAACTTGCCAGCGGAAGTAACACGATGAACGGGCAAATGACCGCAATTGAAAACTACATGCGCCAAAACTACCGGACTGCCACGCTGACAAGCACCGCGAAGCATTTTTACATCAGTCCCGCCTACTTGAGCACGATGATAAAGAAGCAGACGGGACATACGTTCTCCAACATTTTGCAAAAAATCAAAATGGAACATGCGGCCAGGCTTTTGACGGAAACCGACATGAAAGTGGAACAAATTTGCGGCAACGTGGGATACCAGGACACGACACAGTTCATCCGCACCTTTAAAAAGCATTATGGCACCACGCCGCGCCGCTTCCGGAGCGAATCCGGACAATCGTGAGAAAAAGGCGGGCAATTCCATCGTACTCATGTTTCGAAAAGCCGCCCGGTTTGAATGGGCGGCTTTCTCGTTTTCGCATTCCTGACGGGGGCAAGCGTCATTTACACCCACAATCCTGCCGCACGTCAAATTCCGGATTGATCGCGTAGAAGTTCTTGCTGTCCAAGTGCTCCTGCACGATTCGCAAACTTTCACCAAATCTCTGGTAATGTACGATTTCCCTCTGGCGCAGGAACCGAATTGGATCGCATATTTCCGGGTCATTCGTCAAGCGCAGGATGTTGTCATACGTCGTCCTGGCTTTTTGCTCCGCCGCCATGTCTTCGTGCAAGTCCGTTATCGGGTCGCCTTTCGACTGGAAATACGTCGCCGTCCACGGAGCCCCGCTGGCGGCCTGCGGCCACAATGCCAAGGTGTGGTCCACATAATATTTGTCAAACCCGGAGGCCTTTAATTGCTCCGGTGTTAAGTCGCGCGTGAGTTGGTGGACGATGGCGCAGACAATTTCCATGTGGGCCAGTTCTTTATCCCGTAATCTGTAGAAGTAAGATTTTTACCATATTTTTACACAAAATGATACAATATGCCACCCCCGGAAGCGCCGAATTTCCGGGGGACTTTCATGTGTCGGGCATACTCCCGGATTTTCAGGCTTTCTCAATACGCACGTGCTCTGGCTCTCCTGATAAACAAATCCCGTCTATCGTTCTTACCATCTTCTTTCCGTCTATCGTGTGAATCTCTTTCACATAATAGGACTGT
>CATLEQ010000423.1 GCA_949915905.1 uncultured Lachnospiraceae bacterium
CTGATGAAAATGTCGATGCCTGCCTTGTCCTCCTTCTTCACGATGTGAATGTGGCGGCTGTCGCCATGGCACACCGCCATCCCGTCAAGACGCAGGTTGTACGCGCCCTCCTGCTTAAAACCGTAAGAATCAATCACGTCAAGTACCTGTTTCGTAACTCCATTAATCTCCACAGAGCACGCCCCCTTTCTGCTGCCTGCACGCGCAGGATTCCACTTCCTCGCCAAACAATTGCGGCATGACCTCTTCCGCGCCGCCCATCCTTTCCACCTTGCCATCGGAAATCACCATGATCCGGTCAGCCATGCGAATGATGCGCTCCTGATGGGAAATGAGAATCATCCCGGCCTTCCTTTCCTTATGAATCTTCTCAAAACGTTTCACCAGCATCGAAAAGCTCCACAAGTCAATCCCGGCCTCCGGCTCGTCAAAAATGCACAGATCGTGCTCCTTCGCCAGCACCGTGGCAATCTCGATTCGTTTCACCTCGCCGCCGGAAAGCGTCGCGTCCACCTCGCGGTCAATATACTCCATCGCGCACAGCCCGACGCTGCTAAGCAAACTGCAGCACTCGTCCTCCGTCAAGCTCCTGCCCGCCGCCAGATTCAAAAAACGCCGCACCGTCATCCCCTTAAAACGAGGCGGCTGCTGAAAGGCAAAGCCAATCCCCGCCTTCGCCCGCTCGTCGATGGACATCTCCGTAATATCTTTTCCGTCCAACACAATCCGACCGCCGGTCGGATGATTGATGCCCGCCAGCAACTTGGCCAACGTTGATTTGCCTCCGCCATTCGGCCCCGTGATGACCAACATCTCGCCGTCCGCCACGGAAAAACTGACATCCGAAAGAATCTCGGACTGACGTCCCTCCGACGTCACTTCATATGATAAATGCTCAACTTGTAACATCCATGTCACTCCTCTTCTTGCATATGCTTATAGTAAAACCACGTGCCCCCGCAAATTGCGCATGGCACAAAGAAAGGTTCCTATAAAAATGTAATACGGAAGAACGAATTTGTCAACTCTTTCATAAAAAGATGTTGGGGTCAAAAGGTTTTTGACCCCAACGATACCACGGATTGCTCCGTATCGCTATATCTGCGCAATGTCAATCAGCGTCAGCTTCTGCATGTCCGTATTTTCTAAACTAGTAATCAACGCCCTCGCCGTGTCCATCGCCGTAAGGACGTTCACACCGGTCTCGATGGCATTGCGGCGGATGACGAATCCGTCACGCGAATGCTCCGCCCCCTGCGGCGGCGTATCGATGACCAGGTCGATCTCGTGTCCGAGAATCAGATCCAGAAGGTTTGGCGACTCCTGCTCAATCTTGCGCACGGCAATCGCCTTCACGCCCGCGCCGTTCAACGCGTCCGCCGTCCCCTGCGTGGCAAAAATACGATATCCGATGGCGACAAACCTGCGTCCGATTTCCACCGCTTCCGGCTTGTCGTCATCGCGCACCGTCATAATCATGTTCTTAAACTTCGGCAAACGGATGCCCGCACCGATAAACGCCTTGTACAAGGCCTCGTCAAACGTCTTGGCAATCCCCAGGCATTCCCCGGTAGATTTCATCTCAGGCCCAAGGCTGATGTCCGCATCGTGAATCTTTTCGAACGAAAATACCGGCATCTTGACCGCCACGTAATCGGCCTCCGGTTGCAATCCCGGCATATAACCCAGCTCGCGCAATTTATGCCCGATGATGACCCGCGCCGCCAACGGCACGATGGGAATCCCCGTCACCTTGCTGATATACGGCACGGTTCGGCTCGAACGCGGGTTAACCTCGATGACGTACACGTCGTCCTCCCCGCAGACGATGAACTGGATGTTAATCATGCCGATGACATGCAACGACTTCGCCAGCCGCCTCGTGTACTCGGCAATCTTGTCCTTCGCCGACGCACAAAGGCTCTGCGCCGGATACACCGAAATGCTGTCCCCGGAATGGATGCCTGCCCGCTCGATATGCTCCATGATGCCCGGAATCAAAATGTCCTCACCGTCGCATACCGCGTCGACCTCGATTTCCTTCCCCTGCAAATATTTATCTACCAAAATCGGGTGATCCTGGGCAATCCGGTTGATGATGCCGATAAACTCGTCAATGTCGTGGTCGTTGATGGCAATCTGCATCCCCTGCCCGCCAAGCACGTAGGATGGCCGAACGAGCACCGGATATCCGAGACGGTTTGCCACCTCCTTCGCCTCCTCGGCGGTAAATACGGTTCCGCCGGTGGGCCTGGGAATCTCGCACTCCTCCAAAATCTCGTCAAACAACTCCCTGTCTTCCGCCTTGTCCACGTTCTCCGCGGAGGTTCCCAAAATCGGCACGCCCATCTTCATCAGGCTTTCCGTCAGCTTGATGGCCGTCTGCCCGCCGAACTGCACGACCGCCCCGTCCGGCTTCTCAATATCCACGATGCTCTCCACGTCCTCCGGGGTCAACGGCTCAAAATACAGCTTGTCCGCGATGTCAAAGTCCGTGCTCACCGTCTCTGGATTGTTATTGACGATAATCGTCTCATATCCTTCCTTGGCAAACGCCCAGGTACAATGTACGGAACAAAAGTCAAACTCAATTCCCTGGCCGATACGAATCGGGCCGGAACCAAGCACCAACACCTTCTTGCGCCCGGTCGTGCGAATGGCCTCGTTCTCACTGCCATAAACCGAATAATAATATGGCGTCTCCGCCGCGAACTCCGCCGCGCAGGTGTCTACCATCTTATAGGCCGCCACGATTCCATACTCATGGCGCAGGGCGTGAATCTCGCACTCCCGCTTGCCGGTGAGTCTGGCAATCACTTCGTCGGAAAATTCAATCCGCTTTGCTTCCTTTAACAATTCCGGGGTCAGCGGCTTCGTCTGCAGCTTGTGCTCCATCTCCGTCAAAATGGCAATCTTGTCGATAAACCACTTGTCAATCCGCGTGATGTCGTGAATCAACTCATAAGACATGTTGCGGCGCAAGGCCTCGGCAATCCGCCAGATGCGCATGTCGTCCACGATGTAAAGCTGCTCTTCCAGTTCCTCGTCATCAAGCTCCGAAAAGTCATAAGACAAAAGGCAGTCCACATGCTGCTCCAGCGAACGGATGGCCTTCATAAGCGCCCCCTCGAAATTGTCACAAATACTCATGACCTCGCCCGTCGCCTTCATCTGCGTGGAAAGGGTGCGCTT
>CATLEQ010000424.1 GCA_949915905.1 uncultured Lachnospiraceae bacterium
CCGGGGTGACGAGGGAGATGACCACGGTTTCCAAAATCGTACTCATCTTTTTGATGTACTGCGGACGGGTGGGAAGCTTGACGTTCGCGTTTTCCCTGCGGGGACACAAGGTGGACGCAGCGGTGACGCAGCCGGTGGAGCAAATCATGATAGGGTAGAAGGAGAGCAAAAGACATGAAATCGGTTTTAATTATCGGTCTGGGAAGGCTGGGGCATCATCTTTGCACGGAGATGTCAAAATTGGGAAATGAAATTATGATCGTGGACGAGGACGAGGAGCAGATGCGCGATTTGCTGCAGTATGCCACGCTGGCGCGGGTCGGGGATTGTACGGACATCGAGGTGTTAAAGAGCCTCGGGGTGGGAAATTATGACTTGTGTTATGTTTGCATCGGCTCGAATTTCCAGAGCAGCCTGGAGATTACCAGTCAGTTGAAGGAATTGGGGGCGAAGTACGTGGTCAGCAAGGCGAACCGCGACTTGCAGGCGAAGTTCCTCTTGCGCAACGGGGCCGACGAGGTGATTTACCCGGATCGGGACGTGGCTGAGCGTCTGGCCGTGCGGCACAGTGCCAATCATATATTTGACTATATCGAGTTGACGGAGGAGTATTCGATATACGAGATTCTTCCGGCGAAGCAGTGGGTAGGAAAAAGCATTTTGGAATTGGACGTGCGCAAACGTTACCATGTCAGCATTGTCGGGATCAAGCAACATGGGGAACTGATGATCATGCCCCCGGCGAACCGGAAGATGGAGGCGGACGACCATTTGATGGTGATCGGGAAAAAAGAGGACGTTGACCGAATATTGGATATGTGAGGATGAGAAGATGAGAGTTATTGATTTTACGGATGCAAAATGTAGGCATTGTTACAAGTGTGTGCGCTATTGCATGGTGAAAGCGATTTCCGTGAAGAATTCGCAGGCGCACATCATGGAAGATCATTGTATTCATTGTGGAAAATGTATGGAAATCTGTCCGCAGAACGCGAAGACGTTTTCCAGCGACATGGGGCGCGTGAAGCGTTATTTAAGGAAGGGGGAAAAGGTGGTCATTTCCATTGCCCCCTCGTATATGGGCGTGTTGGAATTCGATCGTCCCGGCCAGGTGGTGGACGCGCTTTTGCGGCTGGGCTTTGCCGAAGTGCGCGAGACCGCCGAGGGCGCGGCACTGGTGACGGAGGAGTACAAGAAATTGATTCGGGAAGGGCAGATGCCAAACATTATCACGACCTGCTGTCCAAGCGTCAACGACCTGATTGAAAAATATTACCCGGATTGTGCAAGGTTCATGGCTCCGGTCGTTTCCCCGATGATCGCGCATGGGCGTTATATCAAGAAGATTTATGGCGGGGAGACGAAGGTGGTGTTTTTAGGCCCGTGCATTGCCAAGAAGCAGGAAGCGGGCGGCGACGAGCGTGTGGCGGGAGCGATTGACGCCATTCTGACGTTTGAGGAGCTGGCCGAATGGCTGGAGGAGGAGCAGATCCGGCTTCACGACTGCGAGGACAGGCCGATGGGAAATCCGGATCCGCGGATTAACCGGCTTTATCCGGTCAGCGGCGGCGTGGTGCAGTCCGTCATTACCGGGGAAGAGGCGGACGCATATCAGAAGGTTTACGTGGACGGACTGGAAAATTGCATGGAGATGCTCACATGCCTGCAGAAGGGTGAATTGGAGCATTGTTTTATCGAGGCGAACGTCTGCGAGGGCGGCTGCGCGAAGGACCCGGCTTCGGCGCGTTGGAATACGTCGTACGTGAAGGCGAAGGTGCGCATTGACAGGGAAGTGACTTACCAGCCGGCACGTGACCTTCCGAAGATGGACGCAGAAGAGATGAGGAAGGAGTTTACGGATCGTTCGTTGCATGACGAGATGCCGAGCGAGGAACAGATTCAGGAGATTTTGAAATCGACCGGGAAATATTCGGCCGAGGATGAATTGAATTGCGGCGCGTGTGGTTATTCGACCTGTCGCGAGAAAGCGATTGCCGTTTACCAGGGCAAGGCGGAGTTGGAAATGTGCATGCCTTACGCGCTGATGCAGGCGGAGTCGATGTCGAACGTCGTGATGGACACGACGCCGAACATGATTTACGTCGTGGACGGCGAGCTGCGCATTCGCGAATGTAACAAGAGCGGGCAGGAGCTTCTCGGGGTTGGCCGGGAAGAGGCACTTACGCGGTACATATTCGAGTTCATGGACGCGACGGACATCGAGGATGTGCTGCGCACGAAGGACGCGGTGATGAATAAGAAAATGAAACTCACGCATGAAGGGATGACGGTGGAGGAGACGGTCGTCTATATCGAAAACCTGGACTTTGCACTGGTGATTTTCCGGGACATTACGCGGGAGGAAAAAATCAAGGAGCAGCATTATAACTTGAAGTTAGAAACAATGGAGATGGCGCAGAAGGTCATTGACAAGCAGATGATGGTGGCGCAGGAAATCGCCGGACTTTTGGGCGAGACGACGGCCGAGACGAAGGTGACGCTGACGAAACTTAGGGATTCCGTGCTGAACGAAGAGGAGTAAATCATGAGTGTAAGTATCGACGTGGCTTATAAAAGTTTGAACAAGCATGACGAGGAGCTTTGTGGAGACAAGGTGGAAATCGTAAAGACCGACGATTCGGACATCCTGATTTTGGCGGACGGGATGGGAAGCGGCGTGAAAGCCAATATTTTGGCCACGTTAACTTCCAAGATTTTGGCGACGATGATGCACGAGGGGGCGACGATTGAGTCCTGCGTGGAGACGATTGCAAAGACCTTGCCCATCTGCCAGGTACGCAAGGTGGCCTACGCGACGTTTAGCATTTTACAGATTTTTCATGACGGGACGGCCTATCTGGTGGAGTTTGACAATCCCGACTGCGTGTTCGTCCGTGACAAGAAGGTCGTGAAGTATCCGTATGAAACGCGGGAAATTGAAGGGAAGCAGATTCACGAGTACCGTTTTACGGTCAAGCAGAATGACTGTTTCGTGCTGATGAGTGACGGGGTCATTTATGCGGGGGCGGGGGAAATTTTAAACCTCCAGGGCTGGACTTGGGAAAGCATGGCCGACTATACGTTGCAATGCACGAAAAAGACGTTGTCCGCCGCGCGTCTGGCATCGATGCTTAGCCAGGCGTGCGATGACTTGTACGTCCAAAAGCCGGGGGACGACACGACGGTTGCCG
>CATLEQ010000425.1 GCA_949915905.1 uncultured Lachnospiraceae bacterium
GAAAATCACGGTGGCGGACGTGAAGAACAGTGACACGGACACTTGTATTTACGTGGTTTCCCGTCAGGCGGGGGAGTGCGCGGACCGTGAACTGGAAAAGTTCGACTATCAGCTGATGACCATGGAAAAGGAAAATATCCGCCGGGCGGTCAAGGCATATAAGAAGGTGATTTTAGTCATTAACGTGGGCAGTTCGATGGACATGTCCATTCTGGAAGAGGTGCCGGGAATCAATGCCGTGATTTATTATTGCCAGCAGGGCATGGAAGGCGGCCGGGCGTTTGCGGACATTTTGACGGGCAAGGTAAATCCGTCCGGCGCGCTCGGCGACAGCTGGGTCTACAAATATAGTGACGTACCCTACGCGATGGAGTTTGCCGACATGGACGGCGAACCGCTGGAAGCAAATTACAAGGAAGGCATTTACGTGGGATATCGTTATTATGAGACGTTCGGCGTGAAGGCACGCTACCCGTTTGGCTATGGAAAGAGTTATACCACGTTTGAAACCGCTTATCAGAAAGCGTGGATGGAAGGAAACGCGGGCGGGATAGAAATCGAGGTTACGAATACCGGCAAGGCGGCGGGAAAGAAAATCGTGCAGATTTACGCACATTGTCCGCGGACGGGACTGAAAAAGGAGAATCGGCGTCTGGTCGGCTTTGGCAAGACTCGTCTTTTGGAGCCGGGGGAGAAGGAGAACGTCACCGTGGCATTTGACGCGCATGCATTGTCTTCCTATGATGAGGAGAAGGCGGCCTACGTGCTGGAGGCAGGAGATTACGTGCTGGCCCATGGGGAAAATGCGGCCGACGTGGTTCCTTGTGTAAACATTAAACTGGATGAATTTGTGGTTTTGGAGCAGTGTGAGCATATTTGCCTGCCGGATCAGAAAATAGAGAAGCTTTCCATAAAAGTTCCCGTGTTGGAATCCGTGGCGGCAGGGCTTCCCGTTGTCGAATGGAGGGCGGCGGACATCGAGACCGTGACTTATGATTATGAGGAGTTGGAAGAATCCACGTCGGAGACCGTGGAAAAATGGATGGACAGCCTGACCGTGGAGGAGATGATTGAGCTTTTGTCTGGATCGGGCGTGTTTGGCGGCAAGCCTTATTTGACGGTTCCCGGGGCGGCGGCCTACACGAAGGCATTTCCAGAGAAAGGAATTTGCAGTACGGCACTGTGTGACGGTCCGGCGGGATTGCGGTTGCAGAGGGTATCGGCACTGACGAAAAAGGGACGGATTAAGGCGATGGAAATGATGATGGATTTCATGAACAGTTTTCCGGGCTTTGTAAAGAAGCTGATGACTGGAAATCCAGAAAAGGACACGCTTCTGTATCAAAATGCGACGGCATTTCCGGTGGGGTGCGCCCTTGCGCAGACATGGAATCAGGAAATGATTGAGAAAGTCGGGAACGCGGTCGGGGACGAGATGGAAGAATATGGCGTGACCTTCTGGCTGGCTCCGGGCATGAACATTCATCGGAATCCGCTGTGCGGACGAAATTATGAATATTACAGCGAGGATCCGGTATTGAGCGGAAAATGTGCGGCGGCGATGTCGCGCGGCGTGCAGTCCCGCCCCGGGTGTTATGTGACCATCAAGCATTTTGCGGCCAATAATCAGGAGACGCAGCGTAACCTGATGTCTTCCAACATGGACGAGCGTACCCTGCGGGAGATTTATCTGGAAGGATTTTGCATCGCGGTGCGGGAGGGCGGCGCAAAGGCCGTGATGACCAGCTACAACAAACTCAACCATGTCTACACGCCTAACAGCTAAGACCTTTGCACGAAAGTATTGCGTCAGGAATGGGGCTTTGACGGCGTCGTGATGACGGACTGGATGTCCACCGACAAAGGTCTGGGCGACCGCATACAAGCCTATGAGAGTGGAAATGACTTGCTGATGCCGGGCGGCAACGGCTGTATCAAAGAGGTGAAGGCTGCATATAAAGCAGGATGGCTGAGTGCAGACGTGATTCGCGGGTGCTGCGGCAGATTGTTGGCTCTGGTGGAGGAAAGCGCGCCCCAGAAAGAATACTTCAGGACGAAGTAAAACACAGTTCATCGGCCAGCAGGCGGAGTTCCTCTTTTGTAACGGCATTCAAGGCGGAGAGGATGGTGACATGTTGCTTGGTGAAATGCAGGTTTTTACAATTTTTTAGCATGTCACACATGACTTGTCCGGCTTTCGGTGCCCAGGTGCCGTTCTCGATTAGTGCAACCGTGTGGTTTTGGAAATTGCGCTGCGTCAGGCGTGTGAGAAATTCACGCATGGCAGGGAAAACGTCGGCGTTGTAGGTAGGTGTGGCCAGCACCAGATTTTTAAATCGAAAGGCATTGGCGACCGCCGCTGACAGGTCGTCCCGGGCAAGATCCGTGACAAGCACGTCCTGACAGCCGTGAAACCGCAATTCGGATTCTAAAAGAAAGACGGCTCGTCTCGTGTTTCCGTACATGGAGGCATAGGCAATCAGGATGCCGTCGGATTCTGGCCGGTAGGAGGACCAGATATCATATTGCCGAAAATAAGAATCCAGATTTTCGGTAAGGATTGGCCCGTGCGTGGAGCAAATCTTTTGGATTTGTAAGTTGGCGGCGGTCTTTAATAGAGACTGTACTTGTGCGCCGTATTTTCCAACGATGCCTATATAATAGCGGCGCGCCTCGCCAATCCAGTCCTCGAAACGCCAGGTCTTTCGGGCGTCATTGGCACCGAATTTTCCAAAAGCGTCCGCTGAAAAAAGAACCTGGCCGAAAGCGTCATACGTGACCATGACTTCCGGCCAGTGCACCATCGGGGCAAATAAGAAGGTCAGGATGTGTCTGCCAAGAGTCAAGGTGTCACCGTTTTCAACTACGATTTTCGTGGCCGTATTTGAGAGGTCGAAAAACTGTCCCATCATGGTAAATGCCTTTTCATTCGTGACGATGGCGGTCTGCGGATAGGCATTTACGAAACGGGCGATGCTTCCGGCGTGGTCCGGCTCCATGTGCTGGATGATCAGGTAGTCCGGCCGTTTTCCCTTCAACACGACGGAGAGATTGTGAAGCCATTCCTCGGCAAAATGGAGGTCAACCGTGTCCATGACGGCGATTTTTTCATCGACAATCAAGTAAGAATTGTAGGACATTCCCTCGGGAACGGGATATTG
>CATLEQ010000426.1 GCA_949915905.1 uncultured Lachnospiraceae bacterium
ATACATTCATCGTTTCCACCATCGTCATTTTGGGAGCATTTAGGATATTGTGTGTCAGTCCATGCTTTTTTCTATAAGAAAACAGTTTATTTCTGTCCTCTTTTCCCTGCGACATGTCAATTGGCCCCCCGATATACAGCCGCCCTTCCTCGTCTTTAAAAGCAAAATAGGCAATCCAGTCATCTTCCACGAAAACGACCGGCTCGCCTCTTTTTTCCCACTCTTTTTTTATCATTTCATATAGGACGGCATCCGTCGTAAAGGGATCTTCCTCCCCCACCCTGATTCCGACAACACTCAAAAGATTTTCATTTTCATCATATACATGGAAAGAAACCGATTTGTTTACATATAACCGTTCCAACCAAAACTGGTACTGTATCATATGGTGCTCCATTCTCCGAATTGATTTCATGTCACTCAACCAGACTCCGTGTCAACTCCTCACAAATCTGCCATATGGCTTTCCCGTCCGTGGCAATCATGACGTCCGCCGCTGCCTCATATTTTTCTCTTCTCTTTTCCATCAGCGAGGCAATGTACTCCACGTTCATGTTTCCATTCAGAATCGGACGCATCTTCCCGTTCTTTACCCGCTCGTACACGGTTTTTGGTGTCGCGGTCAAAAGCACCACGCGGCCGTTTTGCTTCATCAGGGCGACATTTTCCGCGCGAAGGGGCGCGCCCCCGCCGCAGGAAATCACCTTGCCTCCCTTCGACTGCAGTTCCCGCAAAAGCTCCGTCTCCAAATTTCGAAAATATTCCTCTCCATGCGTTGCAAAAATGTCCGAAATGCTCATTCCTTGTCTGCGCACGATCTCCTCGTCCATCTCCACCACTTCCATCTGGTGCATGTAAGAAAGCTTTCTCGCTATCGTGGACTTTCCGGTTCCCATAAATCCAATCAGTACGATATTATAATCAAATGTCTTCATCCTATTATTCGCTCCCCTTCTTAAGTGCCTTGCCAACATCCTTTTTGAACTGTTCCCACGCCTTTTCGTCTTCCACGAAATACTTCGGGCAATTTTTCCCCGTCACGTCATAGTGGCGAATCACGTCATTTTCATCCAAATTGAATTTTGCACAGAGAAACGCCGTCAAATGCACCATGGACTCATAGGTTTCCTTATTAAACACCCCGGTCTCGTCCGGATGGCAGCATTCGATGGAAACCGTGTCATGGTTTCTGTCATTGGAGGCATAGGCGATTTCCCAAGTGGGGACACATTGTACAATCTCTCCGTCAAGACCGATTACAAAGTGGCTGCTCACATAGTCCCCGTGCCCGTCTTGTAAGCTGTTAAAGTAATCCCTGTTATTTTGCGCGGTACTACCGGGATTAGCCGTATAATGTATCACGATGGCCGTAATCGGATCCGTGGCATCCCCCGGCCTGGAATACTCGTTTATGTCCAACAACTGAACGCTAATTTCCGGCTCCGACGCGTCCACGTCCAGTTTGCCGTATGTACTGCTTCCCCCGCCTGAAAATGCCCGCACCGTCAACACGATTACCAACACCAGCAAGACACCGATTCCGAAACCAACCAAAGCACTCCGCCTATCCAATACCTGCAAAATTTTTGTAACACTGTTCCTTTTTCTTCTTCTTTGCGTTTTCATTTGTACCATTCCTTCAAAACATACTCTGACGAACCCAAAGGGTTCGCCCACCCCGCAGGGGCATGCGTTAAGGGGTGCCCTCGGGTATACTTTGACGGATCCGTAAGAGTCCGCCCACCCCGCAGGAGCATGTGCTTATTATATTCCGGCACTTTTAACATGATGAAAAAGTTTTATGAAGATTTTATGAAATCTTCGATTATGGTTCGTGTCCGGTTCGGCCATAAACCACGGCTTTCTTCGTAAACAACATGACACCGATAGTATACCCGCGCTACGGCTTCCATCGAAAAGTCCGGGCACCCGCCCGGACCTTCATTTACAACCGCGTATATTTTCTTTTCACCTCTCCATGGTCATTACTATTCACAACCACTTCCCTACTACTCGTCCACGCTGTAGTTTGGCGCTTCCTTCGTAATGTGAATATCATGCGGATGGCTTTCCTTCAAGGATGCCGCCGAAATCTTGACAAATCTGCCGTTTTCCTTCAGTTCCTCTATCGTGGCGGTTCCACAGTATCCCATACCGGAGCGAAGTCCCCCGACAAGCTGGAACACCGTGTCCTCTACCATACCCTTGTAGGCAACGCGTCCTTCCACGCCCTCCGGTACCAGTTTCTTGGCATTCTCCTGGAAATAACGATCCTTGCTGCCGTTTTCCATGGCAGAAATGGAGCCCATGCCGCGATATACCTTGTATTTTCTTCCCTGGTACAATTCAAACATTCCCGGACTCTCGTCACATCCGGCAAAGATGCTGCCCATCATGCAGACATTCGCTCCCGCCGCAATCGCCTTCGTCATGTCTCCTGAATATTTGATACCGCCGTCCGCGATAATCGGAATTCCATATTCCTTCGCGGCCGCATAGCAATCCATCACCGCCGTCACCTGCGGCACGCCGATGCCCGCCACCACGCGGGTGGTGCAAATAGAACCCGGCCCGATGCCGACCTTCACGGCATCCACGCCCGCCTCGATCAGAGCCTTCGTCGCCTCGCCCGTCGCGACATTGCCCGCAACCACCTGCAAATCCGGATATGCCTCTTTTACCATGCGCACGGTGCGAATCACGTTGGCCGAATGCCCGTGTGCGGAATCCATGACGACGACGTCCACCTTCGCCTTCACCAACTCCGCCACTCGCTCCAGGCAATTCGCCGTGATGCCGACACCCGCGCCGCAAAGCAGGCGTCCTTGGGAATCCTTGGCAGAAAGCGGGTATTTAATCTGCTTTTCTATATCCTTAATCGTAATCAGGCCTTTCAGATTCCCCGCGCCGTCCACGATGGGAAGCTTCTCCTTTCTAGCCTTGGCCAGAATCTTCTTCGCTTCCTCGAGCGTGATACCCTCCGGCGCGGTAATCAATCCTTCCGAAGTCATGCACTCTTTAATCTTCCTTGAATAATCCTCCTCAAACTTCAAATCACGGTTCGTAATGATGCCGACCAGCTTCTTGCTTCCGGCTTCCGTGACCGGCACTCCCGAAATACGGAACTTCGCCATCAGATTATTGGCGTCCTC
>CATLEQ010000427.1 GCA_949915905.1 uncultured Lachnospiraceae bacterium
CAGACAATAATACAGATAATATTTTCCGTCCAATCCCCGCACCACGTCCGGGGCAAACATCGGGCAAATCCCGGGAGCGTTCAGGTCTTTTGGCTCAAAATCCTGCTTCGCGCAAAAGCCCGGCTTCGCCTCCGGCGCGTCCGCCGGAACGTCCTGGTTACGCGGGTCTTGAACCGCCTTGTAAATCACGCCCTCGTACCGCCAGTCCGTCAAATCATGCACGTCGGCAGAATAACTGACGTAGTCATTTAAACAAAAGTCCGCGCCGTCAAAACGGTCGTGGCTGCCATAAATGTACACTCTGTCGCCGAACACGTGCGGCTCCCCGTCCGGAATGTACTCGTATGAAGGTAAATACGGGTTGAATGCTTGCTTTTTACTCATAATCGCTCTCCATTTCTTGTATCTTTTCGCTTTCAGTTACACTTTTTCAACAACCTTTTTCATCTTATCGTGAATTTTTACCCTATATCAACCATGAAAACGCCACCGTCAAAATAAATATCTTCGCCCTTTTCGTCTTTATAAAAAGACACCTTTTCTTCCCTTATTTTTCTAAATCCAAGGGAAGTCAACAGCCTGACCGACGGTAGATTATTCAAGGCCGTTCCTGCCACAAAACATTTGCCGCCATCTCTTGATAACCATTCCATCAACATTTGCATACTTTCCTTTGCATAGCCCATACCATGGAATTTACTATGAAAGCAATATCCGCACTCATAACCATCCTCATTTTTATGAAAGTCGATGTAACCAATCATCTCGTTTTGATTGCACACGGCAAAAAACATGTGCTCCTTATGAGGCGATACTTTCGCCCAATGTTTTGTTTTTTCCCGCACTTCCGCTTCATCTAGCAAATGTGGAACATCATACTTCGAGAACTCAGACTGACTAAAATCTTTCCATATTTCGAGCAAGTTTTTCCAATCATCCGGTTCCATGTATCGTATATTCAATCTTGGCGTTTTTAGTACCATGTTTATCTTCCACCTCGTCATAGATGGCTTCAATCTCTTCCATCTGCCTGCGAAACTCCGCATAAGTTCTCCTTTTTCCATATAAGAGCACATTTTCCTTGTAATACTCAATTTCTACCAGCATCATAATTCAAATCACTTTTTCCCCATCGTTCTATCTGCTTCTCCCAGGTTTTCACCGTTTGTTCCTTCAAAAAGACCCGAAGCGGTTCCAAATCTTGTCCGGCATCCCAGGCTTCCAATGCAATAAAATAAGCTCGCCTATCTTCCTGATGAATGATAATCGGCGGATGGTTATGCATGATGAGAAAATAATTCATCGCCAAACGCCCGGTGCGGCCATTCCCATCGGCAAATGGATGTATATTCTCAAATTTTGCATGAAAATATGCCGCGGCAGTCAACGCATTCTTGTCCGGCACATCCTCAAGCTCTGAAAGTAATTCTCCCAATTCCTCTTCGACGTCTTCTGGAGCGGCACCGATTTCTTCTCTTCCCGTCACATAATCATGGTGTTTGAATTCCACCGGGCGTTCTCCCAGCTGCCATCTGCGTGTATCATAAGTATTCTGTGTCAGACACTTTTGCAACGTCTTTATAAACTTCTCATCAAGGAAACGCCTTTCACCAAATGCTTTTAAAAACAACTCATTCGCATCTTTTGCATTCCTGATTTCAAACAATGTCCGCAAATCCCCCGTATAGGAAGTCACCCCGTCATGCTCAAAGATTTCCCGTGTGTCATGATAAGTGACGTTCTCATTCTCTATCTTTCCAGAATGATATGCAAACGCAATGCTGTGCCCATTTAAAGCCTCCGCCAGTTCCGCATCCGTCATAATATTCTTTCGTTGCCATAGAATAACTGACTTTTCATAATTTTCTATATTCATTGCATTTTCCTCTTAATACTTATCAATCTGAATTCTTTCTTGCCATCGCCTTGACTAACAGCATCATTGGCCGGCGTAATTCGTCTTTCATGCCTGGAATATCCATCATTTCTTGCGATGGTTCCGCTTCCTCAACAGCTTTTAGCTCAAAACCGTTATTCAACAGGCCCATCAATATTTGCGTGAGGGTATGATGTTGTTTTGCCACATTGCACCCCAAAAAATGCGTGATTCGTTTCCCGGAAATAAAGTAATTGTCAAGCGGCCAGTATTTCGGTTTTCCATCATTTGAATAAATCCAATCTTGTTCAACCCCCGCGGTAAAAACAGGATGTTCAATATTAAAAAGGAATATCCCATCTTGTTTCAGCGTTCTGTGTACTTTTTGAAATATTTCCTCTATGTTTTCTATGTAGTGCAAGGCCAGATTGGATACAACGCAATCCCACATATCTTCTGGATATTCGTATTCTTCTATTCCACAAACGCGATACTCAATTTGGTTTTCTTTGTTACGCCTTTTTGCCTGTTCAATCATTTTGTAGCTTAAATCAAGCCCTAATACTTGTGCCGCTCCTTGCTCTACCGCAAATTTACAATGCCAGCCATAACCGCACCCTAAATCAAGCACACGTTTTCCTTCAAGCGGGGGAAACAAGGGTCTTAACTGATGCCATTCCCCGGCAGAACTTAACCCCTCCCTGCTGCGGGGCATTTTCGCATATTCCTCAAAAAACCTTTCATTATCATACTCGTTATTCATGGTGATTCCCCTTGTAACGCCCGTCTCCCCGGTTCAGACAACGGTTCAATATCTGCCGCAATATTTTTCCTTTGCCTCGCCCGTCCATTTTCTTATAAACTCCGTCTTTGCATCCGTGTAGGCATCTCTATCGTGTTCATGCAACTTCCACAACTTTAACTTCATAGCTTCATAATCTCTGGCCACTTGTGCATGCTCGTTCAAATAATCCCTGAAATATAATTCATCATTGTCACCAACATAACGAAGATGCACATGGTACACGTCTTTTGCGAATCCTTCTTCCGTATATCCACAGTTAAGAGAAACCCGCCCTTCCCCCGAACACATCCGGATAAAGCCGTTTTCTTCCATCTTCCGTGCCGCCGTTTCCATGTCGAAATCCGCTGACAACTCAACCAATACGTCTACAATGTCCTTCGCCCATATTCCGTGTATCGCCGTACTCCCAATATGGCTGATTCTTTCAACCGGACATTCAGAAAGTATTTCCTCTAGCATGGCATCCATTTT
>CATLEQ010000428.1 GCA_949915905.1 uncultured Lachnospiraceae bacterium
GCAAGCAGTGCTGCACGCTGACCGACCAGGAAATCTGCCCCATCTGCAAGAATCCGGATCGCGACCAGAAGACCATCATGGTGGTGGAGACTCCCCGTGATTTGGCGGCATATGAAAAAACGGGAAAATACTATGGCACGTACCATGTCCTGCACGGGGCGATTTCCCCGATGCTGGGAATCGGGCCGGGCGATATTCGTCTAAAGGAGCTGATGGAGCGGCTGCAGGGGGATATCGAGGAGGTAATTATCGCGACCAATTCCAGCCTCGAGGGCGAGACGACGGCGATGTACATCAGCAAGTTGATTAAGCCGGTCGGCATCAAGGTGAGCCGCATCGCCAGCGGCGTTCCGGTGGGCGGCGACTTGGAGTATATCGACGAGGTGACGCTTCTGCGGGCGCTGGAAGGGCGGACGTTGTTATAGACGGGGTTGGTGAAAATGGATAAGAAAAAGGTGACGTCGTCCGACGTGGCGAGGCGGGCGGGAGTTTCGCAGGCGACCGTGTCCATGGTGTTGAACAAGAAATATAACGTGTCCTTTTCCAAGGACGTGATTGACCGGGTGGAGACGGCCGCGCGGGAGCTTGGCTATGAATTGCCGAAGCGCAGGCGCAAGCGGGAGGGCCGCCGGGAAAAGCTCCTGGTCGTATTTTGTCCGAACCTTACCAACCCGTATTACGTGATGCTCCTGCAAGGCATCGAGTCCCGTGCGACGGAGCAGGGGTATGGGCTGTTTGTCTGCAACACGCAGCGTAGCCTGGAATTGGAGGAGCGCTATTTGAAAATGTTGCCGTCCTTGAATCCGCAGGGAGTCATTTATACTTGCAATCCGAGTCGAAATTTTATGTCGATGCTGGAAGAAATTTCCCGCACGATACCGATTGCCGTCATCAACAATCAAAATGAAAAGTTGGACGTGGACGCGGTGGAATTGGACAATTCCAAGCTGGGACGCATCATGGCGAAACATTTGCTGGAGCTGGGGCATAAAAAGGTGGCTTACATTTGCCCGCCGCTGACGGCAAGACAAAAACAACGTTCGAAGCGCGTGGAAGGATTTCTGGCAGAGTTCAAAGAGGCTGGATTTGACGGAAACGTGATCATTAAGGCGGCAAACGAGGCGATAGACCGGGACGTGCCGGGTATTGATTCGGAGTACCGGATCGGGTATGATTTGACGAAGGAACTGATGCGGGAGCATCACGATTTGACGGCAATCGTAGGTCTAAACGACATGATTGCCTTTGGCATTCTGGACGCGCTTTATGAGGAACGCTACAAGGTGCCGGGAGACATTTCCGTCATGGGGTGTGACAATACGTTGTTTGCCAAGATGCGCAAGGTGTCCTTGACCACGGTGGAGCATTTCGTGATTTACAAGGGGCGGGATGCCTGCGACATTATCATGAAGAAGATAAAGACGAAGAACCAGAGGTACGCCGACATGGAGCCGGTCAGCATTTATCATGTGGAGTATGAGCCGAGAATTGTTGCAAGGGGGACGACAGGGTATCCGAAGGTGAAGTAGGAAGGACGTATGGAAGAAGCCATGCGTCTTTTTTTCTGAATTCTATTTTCTGAGTTTCGGGATTTTATCCAAAATTTCCATTTAAAATTTGTGATGTTTTAACAAAGATGACATATTGACTGATAATTTGCTTGAAAATGTGGAGAGGATGTGTTACTATACAAACAAGTCGATTATCGATAATCGAAAAGCGATAATAGATTAAAGGAGGGCGGATTAAGGTGAACTTCAACGTGAATATGAGTGCAGGAGGGAATTGACATGGTGGAGATGATGAAGGCCATCGTTCTTCGCGGGCCAAATGATTTTGCTTATACGGACGTTCCCAGGCCGAAGGCGGGGGAGAACGAAGTGGTGTGCAAGGTGGAGGCCGTCTCCATATGCGGGACGGATCCGCATATCATTCGGGGAGAGTTCCCCGGGATCTGGCCGCAGGAATTTCCGCTGGTTCCCGGGCATGAATGGGCGGGGAGCGTCGTGGAACTTGGGGACAAGGCCGCGGAATACGGATACCGGCTTGGGGATCGTGTTTGCGGGATTGCGAACCTGGGATGCGGGCATTGTAAAAATTGCATGGAGGGACGGTTTACCCTTTGCCTGAATTACGGCAATCAGAAAATCCACCGGATGTACGGACACATTTCTCCGGGTGCGTACGCGCAGTACATGGCGGTGAACATCCGCTCCGTCTCCAGGATCCCGGACGACATGGATTTTGAGATGGCGTGCCTCATGGATCCGCTCTCGATTGCCCTCCACATGGTGGAGCACAGCCATTTGAAGGCGGGTGACGATGTCCTTGTGAACGGGGCCGGGGCGCAGGGGTGGATGTCCATCATCTGTTGCAAAAGCCTGGGGGCGAGAAACATTTATTGTTCGGGCAGCGGGGAGCGGCTTTCGATGGCGAGGAAGCTGGGAGCCATTCCGATTGATTACAAGAAGGAAAACGTTCCCGAAAAAATCATGGAGTATACGAACCATCGCGGCGTGAAGCGCGTCATGGAAACGACGGGGACGGCCGAGGGAGTCCAAAACGCGTGCTGGTCGGTGGCCAGGGGAGGGACGATTTCCGTGGTCGGATTTCCGAAAGAGGACGTTTTGATACCAATCAAGCACCTCGTAATGGATGAAATTGAGCTGGTCGGCAACCGGGCCAACCCGAACACGCTGGACGGGGCGATTGCAATCGCGAACCAGCACAAGGAGGAACTGAAAAATTTGATTACGCACGTATTTCCGCTTTCGGAATACGCGAAGGCGTATGAAATATTTACGGCCAGGGCGGAAAAATCGCTGAAAGTGGTGTTGAAGCCTTAAGAAAGGGTGAGAAAAATGGAAAGTTTAAAGGATGTCGTAATCGTCAGCGCGGCAAGGACCCCTGTCGGGGCCTTCGGCGGAAGCTTAAAAAATGTTTCGGCGATTGACATGGGGGCACTTGTCGTCGCGGAGGCGGTAAGGCGGGCGGGAATTTCCCCGGACGACGTGGACGAGGTCATTATCGGGAACGTGGGTGAGATTGCCGAGAACGGTTTCATTGCGAGGGCAATCAGCTTGAAAGCCGGGATGCCGGAGGAGACGACGGCGTATTCGGTAAACCGCCAGTGCGGATCCGGACTGCAG
>CATLEQ010000429.1 GCA_949915905.1 uncultured Lachnospiraceae bacterium
GTCGCCGGAGTGCAGTCCGTTTTCAATGTCATATCTGGAGTCGTCCATGATGTCTAAAACAATGCCGGGGAAACGTTCATTTACCATGTCCAGGTAGGGACCCAAATGAAGCGGGATGTTCGTGCCCGAAATGGCAATTTTAATGTGCTCATAGGAGACGGGCGAAGAACTGGTCATTCGGGCTTTCATGTCGGTATAATGTGCCACAATGTGCAATGCGTCATCATAAAAGCGTTTTCCCCGGGGAGTCAAAGACAGGCCGCCCCGGGTTCTGGCAAACAGCGTGACATTCAGTGACGCTTCAAAAGCGGACAGCCGTTGGCTTAAGGTTGCCGCAGACAAATGAAGCTGCCTGGCGGCGGAAGTGAGGCTGCCGCATTCTACTATTTTCACAAATTCTACGAGTCGTTCTAAATTCATAATGTTTCCTTTCTTCAAAAAAATACTCCATTTAAAAATATCCGGTATCTTCTTTCCTTCAAACAGAATATGGACACTTCGGACAGAACGGTAAATATATATTAAAAGAATAGAATAATAAAAGAGGCGTTACAAATTTACTATGTGGAATTTTCGTTATAAAATGGAAACACCTTAAACATCTGACACGATGAAGATAAGTCAAAGATGGAGGAAATTGAAGGCCGGGGGCGGCAAATATATGGCGGTGCTTGAGTGTCACAAGGAGGTTCATACGGACGAGGGAAAGCAGAGGCAGGCGGCTCTTTTGGCATTTTCTGCATTTCCAGAATTAAAACATGTGATTTTGGTGGACGAGGACGTGGACATTTTTGACAGCCGGGACGTGTTGTGGGCGATGAATACCAGGTTTCAGGGAGATAAAGACATCATTACGATTCCAGGCGTGCGCTGCCATCCGCTAGACCCCAGCTCCGACCCGGAATATTGCGAAAGCATTGAGGACAAGGGAATCAGTTGCAAGACGATTTTTGACTGCACGGTGCCGTTCCACCTGAAAGATAAATTTACGCGGGCGAAGTTCCTGGAAATTGACAAGGAAAAATGGGCGGAATTTGATTGAATGGGAGTCATGCTAACGATGAAAGAGAATTTGAAAAAAAGAATCGTGGTCGGAATCAGCGGTGCCTCCGGCGCGCCGATTGCGGTGGAGATACTGAGACGGTTAAGGGCGGATGACGGCGTGGAGGTACATCTCATCGTCACAAAAAGTGCGGTACTTACGATAGAAAGTGAAGCGAAACTTTCTGTGGAAGAAGTGGAGGCGTTGGCCGATTATTCTTATGACATGGCGGATGTCGGGGCAAGACCGGCCTCGGGAAGTTATCACATGGACGCGATGATCGTGGTTCCTTGTTCCATGAAGACGGTGGCGGGCATCCATTCGGGATATGCTGACAATTTGTTATTAAGGGCGGCGGATGTCATGATGAAGGAGCATGGGCAATTTTGTACGACCATGAGTTTTCCGGGACACAAGGAATCCGTAGTCGCGGAGAAATGGGTGAAAACAATCTGGCAGAGAAAGAAGGTGCCGGTGACGGTGACGGCGGGGATTCATTATGACAATGCCACGAAGGAAATGATTCAAAGCGTGGTAGAAGTGACGGAGCGGATGCTTCAAAAGGTTCTGGACGGACAGATGGAAACAAGAAAGGGAGTGTGTGAAAATGTTTGAGATGCCGCCGATTGGAAAATTACCGATTGATATTACGAATAAGACGATGGAACTGGCGGAGTGTAAGGATGCGTGGTTTTTGGACGAGAGGTTTGACGTCTGGTGTCTGGAAGACATCGTGTATACGCCAAAGGCGACCACGCCGAAGTTTCAGAGGCTGAGCATATTTGTGCCGGGGAAATATATGTCAGCACCAGGTGTCGTGGACGCAAGTTCCAAGGAAGTGCCGGTTATTTTTGAGAATAATTCTGCCGGCTATATGCAGATGCCCCACACTTATCTGGAGGGGCCGCGCTGTTATGCAAAACAATATCTGGAGGCGGGCTATATTTATGTCACCTGCGGAAATAGGGGCCATGAGTCCAAGGACGAGGAAGGGAAATGGGTGGGAAAGGCACCTGTAAATCTGGTTGATTTGAAAATGGCCATCCGGTTTTTACGCCATAATCAAGAAAGTTTGCCGGGAAATTACGATAAAATCATTTCTGTCGGCTGGTCTGCCGGAGGTGCCATGTCGACTTTGCTGGCGGTCACGGGGGATAATGTGAAATACGAAGCACTTTTAAAAGAAAACGGTGCTTTTATGGAGGAGTCGGACGCGGTGTACGCGGCACAGATTTATTGTCCCATCATTGATTTGGAGCATGCGGATCTGGCGTATGAGTGGATGTTTGCGGCGGACAAAGAAAGCGAGGATTCTCCGGCGGAGCCGGTCGGAGTGATGGATTCTTTTCAAGAAGCGTTGTCCAAAAAGCTGGCGGAGAAATATGTGGAATATTTCAATCATACGTTAAAATTGAAGCATCCCGAAACGGGCGAACTGCTTACCCTGAATGAGGACGGCCGTAGCGGCAGCGGGTATGAATACCTTATGGGCAAGCTGGAGGAGGCGGCATCCATTTACTTGGAAAAGCTGTCAAATAAAACCGCCGGTGTGGAGTATTCCATAGAAGATTATCTGAATGGAAATTATACATATGAGAAGCAAGCACCGATGAGAAGAGCAGAAAAACCGGCTGGTTTGCCGCCGTCACTGGGGGATCTGGTGGCAAGGCCGCCGAAGGGAATGCAGACCCCGCCGCCATTTCGGCCGCCGATGATGTCGGTGAAAGGTGCGGACAAACATGCATGGCTTACATGGGACGGAAAGAAAGCCATGATTACCAGTCTGGATGATTACGTGCTCCATCACCGCCGCCGGATGAAGGGCTGCACCTCATTTGACGTGCTCGCCAACCAAAGCGGGGAAAATAAGGTGCTTGGAACCAAAGAGCTGGATTGTAAGCATTTCAATCCTATGGTAGGAGAGGCAATTGCAGAATTGAGAGAGCGGTTCCCGGAAGAATACGAGAAGTACTATGAGGCTTATATGGCATCGGCGACGGATGAATACCAGATTTGGCAGAAATACATGATAAATCCGCTCAACTTTATCGGAACAAAAGAGAAGAGCGTGCAGGCAATGCATTACCGGATACGGGTGGGCG
>CATLEQ010000430.1 GCA_949915905.1 uncultured Lachnospiraceae bacterium
GCAAAATGTAAAAGGTGCGGACGGTGCGTGGAAGTCTGCTGCTACCAGGCATTGACGAAAGTCGGCAGGGTGGTGACGGCAGAGGAAGTCATAGAAGAAGTGCAAAAAGACGGTTCTTATTATGACAATAAAGAAAGAAAGGGGGGACTTACCGTTTCCGGCGGAGAACCGTTTGCACAGCCAGAATTTCTTTTGGAATTATTGAAAATGGCGAAGGAAAAAGGCATAGGAACCTGCATTGAAACTTCGGGATACGCGTCTGCGAGGTGGCTGGAAAAAACATTTCCATTTACGGATTTATACTTATTTGACATCAAGGGTGCGTTTGGCGATTACAAAACGTTTACCGGGGTGGAGGCGGATTTGATTTTTTCCAATTTGAAGCTTGTCGCTGAAAGACATGGAAAGCTCGTGATTCGAGTTCCCATGGTTCCCGGCGTGAATGATACGGAAAAATTTTTTGACGAGCTGGCAGAGCTTTACCGAGAGTATTCGAAGGTTGAAATGTTTGAAATCATGCCATATCATGGAATGGGAAGCCAAAAGGCGGCCTGGGCGGGAATCAAGCAAGGCTTGGGAAAACTTCCCGATGCCAATGAGGAACAAAAGAAAATCTGGCTTGAAAGCTTGAAACAAAGAGGCATACCGTGTTGTATAGAATATTTTAATTAAGGAAGTTACGCTGCCACTAGACTCGAAGCGGGAAACTCCGCATAGCTAAGCTCGATAAATCTCGCCAAGATATGCGGAGTGCATTCACACTAAGCTCGTGTGAAACCTCGCTAAGTGTTCAGGGCAAGTGGTCAGGTAACTACATTCGCACTAGGCTCGAAGGAACCTCGCCAAGTGCTCATAGTAAAAAAGGAGAAGACAAATGAAAAGAATGAAAAAATGGACGGCATTATTTTTAAGTTTGTGTCTGATCGGAGGCCTGACGGCCTGCGGCGGCAATGGAGACAAAAACAATGATGACAAGGGAGATTCCCAGGCGAAAGGAAGTTCCGGCGTGGAACTGGTCGCGACCAGATGGTCGGGCGGACAGTCGGACGACCAGAAGGAGCTGGTAAAAAATTATACGGATGCCACGATCGTGATTGACGACATTGCATATGACAAGCTGAAGGAAAAGGAAATCCTGAACATGCAGAAAAATGGAACCGGCGATTATGACTTGATTTACGTGGCGGAAGTATGGTGCCCGGATTATGTAAAAAATGGCTGGTTGATGCCGTTAAACGAGTATATTGAAAAATATGACGTGGATATCAGCGTGTATAACCAGAGCTTGTTGGATGCCATGACTGTGGACGGGCAGATTTATTCACTGCCGACGTTTACCCAGACTTCGATTCTCGCGTATGACGAGGAGGCGATGGGGCGGTATGGAAAAGGCGTGCCAGAAACATTTGACGAGTTGATTGAGTGTGCGAAGTGGTTTAAAGAAAATGAGGGCAGCGGAATTGCCATACCGGCCATGCAGGGGCAGGCATCAGTCGATTTCTTTGGGGGAATTTTGTATTCCTGCGGAGCAGAGTTCATCGAGGATGGAAAAATTGCCCTGGACAGCGACGCGGCCATGCAGGCGATTGAGATTTGGCAGCAGTTGTGCTTGTATTCCATGGATGGAAGCTCGACCTGGCATGTGGATGACGTGGCACAGGCGGTGAAGGATGGCAATGCGCCGATTAGCATCAGCATTTCCGGAAACTGCTCTTCCTACCTGGATCCGGAGCAGTCCGCAGTGGCAGAAACGATCCGCTTTGCAAAAATGCCCAGCATTAATGGCAATGATTACGTGGGAACCGCCAATTTCTGGGGATGGTCCGTGGCAAAGAACAGTGCGAATCCAGAAGAAGCGTTCCAGTCGATTGTGTGGTTGACCAGTGAGGAACAAGAAAAGGCCGCGGCATTGGCGAATGGCTCCATTTCCGCCCTCCCGGCGTTGGCCGAGGATTCGGAAGTGTTGGAGCAGATACCGTATCTTCCGGCGGTTACGGACACGCTTGCGAAAGCACGTATTTTGCCGACGGCGGGCGACTCTTCCGCGATGCTGACGGAGCTTCAGGCGGTTCTTTCCCAGATTGCGGAAAACCCGAGCGGAGTGGACGCAAAAGTTTTGCTGAAAGAATTTAATGACGCTTGTCAGGATTATGATTTCAATCCGTGACAATTGTGAGAATGAATCCATCCCCCGCCGCTTGCGGCGGGGGAACGAGGAAAGGATGAAAGATGAGACGAATAAACAGAAGGAATATATTGGAAAGGGGAGATTTTCTGCCTTTCCTCTTATTATTACCAGTGATGTTAGTAGTTTTCTTTGTCATGTTTCTGCCGCTTGTATATGGAATCGTGATCAGTCTTTTTGATTATCATATGGGAGACTTGGATTTCGGCAGAGATTTCGTGGGACTGGGTAATTATATCCGCATGATGCAGGATAAGGTATTCTGGAAGTCGACCGTGAACACGTTGTATTTTACCGCCGGGGCGATTGCGGGAGATTTGTTTTTCGGAACGCTGGTGTCCGTGTGGATTCAAAGTCTGAATGAGCGGATACGTCCGATTATCAGGCCGATTGTGACGATTCCGTTACTGGTGTCCCCCATCATCATCGGATTGATATGGAAGTATATGTTTAATATTAATGGTGGAATGGTGTATTGGATCTTAAGCTGGTTTGGCCTGGGGGCGGAGCAGTTTCCAGGACTGGCAGGCTCTTCTACGGCCATGTTTTGTGCCATCGTCGCGCATTGGTGGCAGGTCATCCCGTTTGTCGTGATTGTATTAAGTTCCGGCTTGGTCAGCATCCCGAACGACTACTATGAGGCGGCGGAGATGGACGGTGCGTCTTTCATTCAAAAGTTTTTCAAAATTTCGCTTCCGAGTCTGATGCCGCAATATATGGTAATTCTATTGTTTAACGGGGTGGATGCGATCAAGGTGTTTGACATTATTTATGCGTTGACAGGCGGAGGACCGAACAATTCCACGATGTCGCTCAGCTTGTATGCCTATAAAAATGCATTTGACCATTTTGACATGGGCTATGCCATGGCCATTTCTAACGCGACGATGTTGATTTCGTTTTTGGTTTTTGGAATCGTGTTTGTCCGTTATAATG
>CATLEQ010000431.1 GCA_949915905.1 uncultured Lachnospiraceae bacterium
TAAAAAATGCCTTCTGCAACTGATTTTTTACCAGAATACATTAAACTGTTAATAAATTTTGTAACAAGTGTATCCCTGTATATTGGGTCAGGTAACACTTCGCGTTTTTTAGTTCCTCTTCTGCGTCCGGCGGCGCGATGGATGATAGCTTGTCTGTTTCGTAAAGGGCGGCGTAGGATTGCTTGCAGGCGTCGCATTTGGATAAATGCGCCTTGATGATTTTTTCACTTTCCTTGCTGCAGACACCGTCATGGTATAAAGGCAGCAAATCTTGTATCATTTCACAAGGATATGTTTGTATTAATATTTTGTTATTTTGGGCTTCATTTCTGTTTTCGTTTTTGAATTCATTTTTGAATTCGTTTTGATTCTCGTTCATTTGATTTCCTCCCTGATTTTTAGTTTTGCCCTATGGTAGGTGACCCGCGCCCAGCTCTCGGATTTGTCCATAAGATGGCCGATTTCCGCAAAGGAGAGTTCCCCGAAGGTGCGCATCCAAAATACTTCCTTATAAGGCTCGTCCAGCTTGTGGAGTATTTTGTGGAGTTCGAGTCCCGTCTCCTTGTCAATGACTTTTTGTTCGACGGGGGTGTCGGACGAAATGGCATTTGACGGATAGTCCGTTTGCCGCTGACGTTTTTTTACTTCCGTATAATAAGTGTTTTTGACAATTTGGCAAAGCCATACGCTCAGTTTGCATTCCCCGCGGAACGTGGTTATGTGCTTTAATGCCTTGAAGAAGGATTCCTGCGTGAGTTCTTCCGCCCAAAGCGTGTCGCGGCAAAGGGAGAGTGCATATTGAAACACAATGTCAAAATACTTTGCATAGACTGTTTCAAAATCTTCCATAAGTAATCACCTCGCTTATCTTCCATGAATGAATCACCTCACTTGAGCACTTTCCTTTATGAGACTTCGTATAGTGAAAAATGTTACAATTTTTTCTGGAAAAAATATAAAAAGTGTGAATAATATCAGAATAACAGAAAATCAATAAAAAATGTATAAACAGTGTTGACAAATGCAAATTTGGGTGCTATCTTATTAAACGTAAGGTGTTAGCACTCAAACAAAGGGAGTGCTAATAAGAAAAAGAAGTAATCCTTTTATTTATGGTAATATCGCCGCCGGGCGATGTGCCAGCTTAGGAAGGGAGGGGAAGAGCCATTGAATACCGAGTTAAGTGACAGACAGCACATGATTCTTAAGGCCATCATTCAGAATTATCTGGAGAGTGGCGAGCCGGTAGGTTCCCGTACCCTTTCGAAGTCCATGGAGCCGAAGCTGAGTTCCGCTACCATTCGTAACGAGATGGCGGACTTGGAGGACATGGGATATATTTTCCAGCCTCACACCTCGGCGGGGAGGATTCCTTCTGACAAGGGTTACCGTTTTTACGTGGATATGCTGATGGCCGACAAGGAGCAGGAGTTAGACGAACTGAAGAACGTGATGCTTGAGAAGACCGACAAGGTGGATCGGGTTCTCAAGCAGGCGGCGAAGGTATTGGCGGCGAACACGAATTATGCGACGATGGTATCCGCTCCGGTGAACCGGCGCAACACGCTGAAGTTCATTCAACTCTCACAAGTCGATGCGGAGCAGATCGTGGCGGTCATCGTGATGAGCGGCAACGTGATTAAGAATAAAATCATCGAGGTTGACGAAGAATTCAGTAATGAAACTCTTTTGAAGCTCAACATGCTTCTTAACACGACGCTCAACGGGATGTCCATCGAGGCCATTAACCTCGGACTGATTGCCAGATTGAAGGAACAGGCGGGCATCCACAGCAAGGTGATCAGTGACGTGCTGGACGCGGTGGCTGACATCATCCAGGTAGAGGAGGACATGGAGATTTACACGAGCGGGGCGACGAACATTTTTAAATATCCGGAGCTCAGCGACAACCAAAGTGCACAGGAAATCATTCACGCTTTCGAGGAGAAGCAGCAACTGGCCGAACTTGTCAGTGAGACGCTTGCCGGGGAAGAGAACCATGGCATCCAGGTGTATATCGGGGACGAGGCTCCGGTCAAGTCGATGAAGGATTGCAGCGTGGTGACGGCAACCTACGAGCTGGGCGAGGGGATGCGCGGCACGATTGGCATTATCGGACCGAAGCGGATGGATTATGAACATGTCATGAAGACGCTGAAAACCTTGCAGAATGAATTGGACGCGATAAACCAGAAGGGAGACTAGTGTCTTGTCCCTCTTGGCGGGACGTAAAGTGATTACCACATATGAGTTTACGGCAGACATATAGGCCGTTTCGAAGATAGAGAATTGTTGATATCGCGGCCGCAGGCCGTGATATCAACAGAGAATCAGATGAACAGGAGGTAAAAGAGCCGGTGGAAGAGAAGATGAGCCAGGAAGAGATGGTAAAGGAAGCGGTGGAAGAGGCGAAAGCCAAGGCCGCGAAAGAAACGGCGGAGGATGCCGGGGTGGAAGAGGCGGATCAGGAAGCGACGGATCAGGAAACGACGGATTCGGAAAATGATGCCGATGACGTAAGTGACGAGGTGGAAGAAGAGGAAGACGTAGCAGAAGACGAAGAGGATGCGGATTCCGAGGAGACTGAAAAGGGCAAGGATGCGGAGAAGCCTAAAGGAAAAGGATTTTTTGGAAAGAAAAACAAGAAAGACAAAAAAGATGAAAAAATCGAGGAGCTGACAGACCGGCTGACGCGCCAGATGGCGGAATTTGATAACTTCCGCAAGCGTACGGACAAGGAGAAGTCCCAGATGTACGAGATTGGCGCGAAAGACGTCATAGAAAAAATCCTTCCGGTGGTCGATAATTTCGAGAGAGGATTGGCGGCCGTTACCGAGGAGGAAAAGGCACATCCGTTCATGGAAGGGATGGAGAAGATTTACAAGCATCTGATGACCACGTTAGAGGAGATCGGGGTCAAGCCAATCGAGGCGGCGGGGCAGGAGTTCGATCCGGATTTCCACAACGCGGTGATGCATGTGGAGGATGAGAACCTAGGTGAGAACATTGTCGCCGAGGAGTTGCAAAAGGGCTACATGTACCGTGACCATGTGGTAAGGCACAGCATGGTGAAGGTGGCAAATTAATTTTATTCCCTGCGGCCGGAAGGCCGCGCA
>CATLEQ010000432.1 GCA_949915905.1 uncultured Lachnospiraceae bacterium
CGTGCGCACCGTGTATTTGAGGAGACCGGGGCGGGGGGGCAGCGGGTACTTGATGACGAGGGAAAGAACCTGATTTTGCGGAAGATTGCCGGAGCATATGAAAATGAGCTGCGGGTGTTGAAGGGAAACTTAAAGAAGCAAGGTTACATCAGCGAGGTGAAGTCCGTCATTTCTGAATTTACGCAATACGGGATTGGATTTGACGAGCTGGATTCTTTTCTGGAAACGCTTGAGCCGGAAAGCTATCTGTATTACAAATTACAAGACATCCGCAAGGTGTATGAGGGCTTTGAGTCGTATTTGGCGGACAAGTACATTACCAAGGAGGAGCTTCTGGACGTTCTCAGTGAAGCCGTGCCAAAGTCCCGGCTGTTAAGGGACAGCGTGGTGGCACTGGACGGGTTTACCGGCTTTACGCCCGTGCAAAACCGATTGCTGGGAGAACTGATGAAGGTTTGTGAAAGAATCGTGGTCACGGTGGAAATGGATGAGCGGGAGGACGCGTTTACCTACCGCCATCCGTATCAGTTGTTCGCGCTGAGCAAGGAAATGACCACCTCACTGGTAAAAATTGCCGGGGAGAGGAAGGTTTCGATTGAGGAGTCGGTATATTTGTACGACAAGCCGCTTTGGCGGTTCCGGGACAATGCGGAGCTGGCGTTTTTGGAGGCGGAGTTGTTCCGCCATGGGAGAAGGACGTATGGAGAGGAACCGCGAAACATTTCCCTTCATGTGGTGCAAAACCCCCGGGAGGAATCGGAGTACGTCGCCTCAAGGATTCGCCGGCTTGTGCGCGAGGAGGGGTATCGCTATCGTGACATCGCGGTGATTGCCGGGGACATGACGGCTTACGCCGCGTCGATGGAGAAGGCTTGTGATTCATATGGCATTCCGGTATTTATTGACCATAAGAAAAGCATTTTGCTCAATGCGTTCGTGGAATATGTGCGCAGCGTCCTTTCCATGGCGGCGGAGAATTTTACCTATGAGAGCGTCTTTCGGTTTTTGCGTACGGGAATGAGCGGGTTTACGGATGACGAGACGGATTTGCTGGAAAATTATTGTCTGGCCCTGGGAATGAAAGGCTACAAGAAATGGCAGGGCGTGTGGGCGCGAAAAACCGCCGTCACGGATGAGGAAGCGTTGGCGGTGTTAAACGGCCTGCGGGTACGTTTCGTAGAGAAAGTGGACGCCCTCATGTTTATTTTGAAAAAACGGCAAAAGACGGTTAAGGACGTGACATTGGCCTTGTATGAATTTCTCGTGCAGGAAAACATGCAGGAGAAGGTGCAGCGCCTCTCGGAAAAGTTTTTGCGGGACGAGGAGCTGGCGTTGGCGAAGGAATATGCACAGGTGTATCGTATCGTCATTGAATTGTTTGACAAATTTGTCGAACTGTTGGGGGACGAGAACATTTCTCTGGAGGAGTACTGTGAGCTTTTGGACGCGGGACTTGAGGAGGCCAAGGTGGGCGTGATTCCGCCGAGTCTCGACCAGGTGGTCATCGGTGACGTGGAGCGCACGAGGCTAAATCATTTGAAGGTGTTGTTCTTCATGGGGGCGAATGACGTGTTTCTGCCGGGAAACCTTGG
Organism: uncultured Lachnospiraceae bacterium; assembly: GCA_949915905.1. Lineage (GTDB taxonomy): Bacteria > Bacillota > Clostridia > Lachnospirales > Lachnospiraceae > Schaedlerella. The sequence goes on from CATLEQ010000432.1 coordinate 1,593, forward strand.
CCAGGGCGGACTTTTATCCGAGCGCGACCGGGAATATTTTGCCGCGAAAAAAATGGCATTGTCTCCGGGGGCGAAGGAAAAAGCCTATGTGCAGAAATTCTATCTCTATATGAACTTGACGAAACCGGCGGACAAACTATATTTGACCTACAGCAAGGTGTCTTCTGACGGCAAGGCTCTGCGCCCGGCCTATTTGATACAAGACGTTCGCAGGATGTATCCGCGGCTTAAGGTGTTTGACGAAGACCAAAGGACGGCGGCCGATCGGGAATTGACCCGCGAGAAGGGGCTTCGTGTTTTGGCCGAGGGCCTGGCAAACCGCGTGCAGGGACTGGATGAGGAATGGAAGGAACTGTATACGTGGTATCGGCGGGAAGGTATACGACACATTCCGGATGCCACGAGTTACATTCTGGATGCCGCGTTTTATAGAAAGGTTCCTGACAGTTTGAGGGATGCCAAAAATCTGTATGGGGATTTGAATCGTGTGAGCGTTACGCGGCTGGAGCGTTTTGCCTCGTGCGCCTATGCCCATTTCCTGACATATGGCCTGCGCCTTTCGGAGCGGGAAATCTATCAGTTCGAGGCGATGGATTTGGGAAATGTCGCCCACCAGTCCATGGAGCGGTTTTCCAGGAAGGCGGACGAACGGCAGATAGACTGGACCGAGATGTCGGACGAGCTGCGCGCGGAGTTGATTGAATCGAGCGTGGAGGAGAGCATCGTGGATTATGGCAATACGGTGCTGTACTCGACGGCGCGCAACGAATATTTGATTACCAGGATTAAGCAATTGATTCACCGTTCCGTGTGGGCATTGACGAAACAGATGGAGCAGGGGGACTTTCGGCCGGAAGGGTACGAGATAAAGTTCGGCAGCGGGAAAATAGACCGCATTGACACTTGCGAGGACGAGTCGAAGGTATACGTGAAGGTGACGGACTATAAAACCGGGATGAAAAGCTTTGACATCACGGCATTTTATCATGGATTGCAAATGCAGCTTCCCGTGTATCTGAACGCGGCCCTGGAGTTGGAAAAACGCAAGGTGGAAAGAGAGAATGGCAAAGCGGATGCCGGTCATGGAGGCGGGGCGGATGCCGGGAAAGAGGTCGTTCCGGCGGGAGTGTTTTACTATCGGATGCATGACCCGATTGTTGAGCGGGAGCGCGACGAACGGGTCGTGGAGCAGAATATTTTGAAAGAATTAAGGCTGGACGGCCTGATTAACGCGGACGAGCAGGTGCTTGGGCATTTGCAGCATGACGTGGAAGGAAGTTCGAATCTATTGCCTTTTGGCAGAAACAAGGACGGAAGCCTGAGCAAGTCGTCGAAGGTGCTCGCGCCGGAGGAGTTTGCCTTGTTTTTGGAGTACACGAAAAAAAAGGAGCGGGAGTTGAAGGCGCGCATGGCAAAGGGCGAGGCGGCGGCAAGCCCTTATGAATTGGGCGGGAAAACGGCTTGTGATTATTGCGCCTATCAGGCGGTGTGTGGATTTGACGTGAGACT
>CATLEQ010000433.1 GCA_949915905.1 uncultured Lachnospiraceae bacterium
TTTTTGACATGTTCCACAAAAGCTGTGGTGAATGTACAAACGAAGAATTATATCGGGCATTATTGACTTATACAAAACAGTTGCTTGCTGACAAAGGGCATCATGACGGCAGGAAAAAAATATACTATATTTCTGCGGAATTCCTGATTGGCAAGTTATTGTCCAACAACTTAATCAATTTGGGAATTTATGAGCAAGTGGCCGAATATTTAACCCAAAACGGAAAGTCATTGTCGCAAATCGAGGAAATCGAGCCGGAACCGTCTCTTGGAAACGGCGGCCTCGGAAGGCTGGCCGCCTGCTTTTTGGACTCCATCGCGACGCTCGGGCTGCCCGGTGAAGGAATCGGCTTAAATTACCATCTGGGGCTTTTTAAGCAGGAATTCCATGATCATTCTCAATGTGAAACACCAAATCCATGGATTTCCCCTGACGGTTGGCTCATCCCCACCGACATCTCCTACATGATACCTTACCGCGGATTCGCGTTAAAGTCCACCATGTATGACATGGCCGTGGCCGGATACCACAACAAATCCATCCCGCTCCATTTATTTGACATCGATATCGTGGATGAGGACATCGTGGGCGAAGGAATCTCGTTTGACAAAAGAGACATCCTGCACAACCTGACCTTATTCTTATATCCGGACGACAGCGACGATGCCGGAAGAAAGCTTCGCATTTACCAGCAATATTTCATGGTCAGCAATGCCGCCCAATATATTTTAGACGAGGCGATGAAAAGAGGGTGCACACTGCATGACCTGGCGGACTACGTGGTCGTGCAAATCAACGACACCCATCCGAGCATGATTATTCCCGAGTTCATCCGGCTTTTGACGAAGCACGGAATTGAATTCGAGGAGGCTTGCCAAATCGTTACGCACACATGTGCCTATACAAACCACACCATCCTGGCGGAAGCCCTTGAGAAATGGCCGATGGATTACCTTGAAGATGTCGTCCCGCACTTGGTTCCCATCATCCGCATGCTGGATGAGCGAATGAAAAAACAGTATCCGCAGGAATCCGTGGCCATTATTGACCAAAACAACCTCGTGCACATGGCACACATGGACATCCACTACGGATTTTCCATCAACGGCGTGGCCGCGCTCCACACGGATATTTTGAAAACCAGCGAGCTAAAGGATTTTTATGAAATCTATCCGGAAAAATTTAACAACAAGACGAATGGAATCACGTTCCGCCGATGGCTTTTACATTGCAACCACGAGTTGACCGATTATGTCACCTCGCTTATCGGGGACGACTTCAAAAAGGACGCATTTGCCTTGGAAAAGCTATTGAAGTTTAAAGAAAACCCTCAAGTGTTAGAGCGGCTTCTAACCATCAAGGCTGACGCGAAAAAGAAGTGCAAAGAATTCATCCTGCACAATACCGGCGTGGAAATTGACGAAAACAGTATTTTCGACATCCAGAGCAAACGGCTCCACGAATATAAACGGCAACAATTGAACGCCTTGTATATCATCCACAAATATTGGGAAATCAAGGGCGGACACGTACCGGCCAGACCCATGACTTTCATCTTCGGCGCAAAAGCGGCACCCGCTTACGTCATTGCAAAAGACATCATCCATCTTTTGCTCTGCCTTCAGGACTTGATTCAAAATGACCCTGAAGTGTCACCATACATGAAACTTGTCATGGTGGAAAATTATAACGTGACCGCGGCAGAAACGTTGATTCCCGCATGTGACATTTCCGAACAGATTTCGCTCGCTTCCAAAGAGGCCAGCGGCACCGGAAATATGAAGTTCATGCTAAACGGAGCCGTCACCCTGGGCACGCTTGACGGTGCCAACGTGGAAATCAGTGAACTGGTAGGCCGGGAAAACATTTACATCTTCGGCCAATCCAGCCAGGAGGTCATCGCGCATTACGAAAACGAGGATTATCATTCCAAAGAAATTTATGAAAGCGATGCCGGTATCCGCCAATGCGTTGACTTTATCGTAAGCCCGAAGCTTGTTTCCATCGGAAAAGAGGAAAACCTGCGGCGGCTTCACAATGAACTCATAAACAAAGACTGGTTTATGACCTTGTTGGATTTCCAGGATTATGTCAAGGTAAAAGACCAGGCTCTCGCCGACTACGAGAACCGCGAGGCCTGGGCCAAGAAAATGTTGGTAAATATTGCCAAATCGGGGTATTTCTCCTCCGATCGGACGATTCAACAATATGACAAGGACATTTGGCATCTCGGGAAATAATAAAAGGCGGGGTCATCGGAAAAATAGATGGCCCCTTGTCTGTATGCATCTATGAAAAGACTTGAAGGGAATTTAACATCTCTTTTATTTATTTTTGCTCAAGAAATTTCATTAATCTGACGATTTCTTTATCTTTCTTTATCTTTTTGAGATTGTCACAAAATCCGAAAAAAAGAATTGACGCGAGAACCATAATTTGGTATAATCTTTTTGTTGCGAAGTGCATATACTATAATGTGCTCATAGCTAGGCGCAGTAGCCAAGTGGTAAGGCGTGGGTCTGCAACACCCTGATCACCGGTTCAAATCCGGTCTGTGCCTCTTTCGTGATACCTCGAAAGCCTTGTAAATAGAGGCTTTCGAGGTGTTTTCATTTTTAGTAAAAAGTTGTACAATTTTGTACAGCCCCATTTTACGGGCTTTATCCCAATATTTGGGACATTTGATGAACGTCCTGCTCCTTCACGCGCTGGCCGATGTAATGCTCCGTCATGGTGAGCGTGGAGTGTCCGAGCAATGGCTGGATGTCGATGGCCTTCATCCCCGCGTCGTAAAGCATGGACGCGCCCGTGAACCGTATCTTGTGGCTTGATAGATAAGGGACTCCGGCGGCCGCACAATATTTCTTCAACCTTCGATTGAAGGATTCCGTCGTTATCGGCCTGCCCTGATTCATGAATAGGAACTCGCCGTCTGGATTCAACGCTTTCATCTTCCTTAAAATCTCCAATCCTTTTTCGGAAACGACTTCCGTCCGTATGCTATAGTACGGGTTGCCTTTCGGGTCTTTCAACACTCGATAAGGATGCCCGAGCGTCAAATCTTCCTGCAACGCGCGTTCCTCGATAAGCTGTCTCTTGA
>CATLEQ010000434.1 GCA_949915905.1 uncultured Lachnospiraceae bacterium
AAATATTTTTATCGTAAAGCAAGTACGCCCTCACCGTGGCCAGCATGTAATGCTCTTCCCCGTACTGCTCCAAAATTTTCCAGACAACCGGGTGAATCATGTCGCGAAGGTTCGTCTGTCGCTCCAGCATTTCCAAACCATGCTGCACGATATAGGCATCGTAATAATAAACCCGCCTTCCCAGATGCCAAACCCGTCCCAGCTTCATCGCTTCCTTTGCCTGCACGTAAAACGAAGCCATCTCGTACAAGGAATCAAACTGCATGCTAATGCCGCACAGCATGCGCTCCTTCTCCAGCCACTCCAAAAAATTCTTATGAAATTCCAGTCCCGCGTCCCGCTCCTGATTTACAACACCGCCTTGTGAACCGCGCTCTTGCCCTATGCCACGATTCTCACTCTGACCGCACCCGTCATCCGTGCCGCGGCCACTTCTTTTTCTTGCACCGTATGCCACATCCATGCCATGGCCACTCTCCCGAATTCCCCCTTGTCTCTCGATAAACACGGCGTTCCCTTCGTAAAAACAAGTATTATAATCCGGAAACAGACGCTTTGCCGCTTCCAAAATCTTGCGCCGCCTCGCCCCCAGCATTTCTTCCTTTTCATAACAAATGCAAAGAATCCGCCGCCTTGCATAAATGTCCAGTTCCAGAAACGCCGCCCGGTCTTGTATGATACCGGTGTCCGTCACCTTCCCACTAATTAAATCCGCCAAAAAGAATTCCACGGCGACGCCCATCGAAAGCCCGTAAAACTCGTCCTGTTCCATGCGGTTGGCAATCTCCCTGGTCAAAACCATCATCAACTGCTCCGTCCCCCGGCTAAACACGCTCACCCCGGCCTCCACCATCATCAGCGACACGAAGGCGACCGTGTGGTAATGCACGATGACCGGCTGGAGCATGACGTAGCGATTCGATGCCGTCGTATACAATTGCTTTGGTGCCCGATAATGCAAAATATCCTTGCTATGAACGTTGTCGCGCAACAAGTACTCCGTCCTGATGTACCCTTCCTTGATATATTGCCACACCAGGTCGTCACAATCCTTTTCCATGGAATAGGCAATCGTGCGCTCCGCACCGTCCACCAGGGCAATCGGGTAGGGAAAAATCTCATCGCTTACGTTAATCATCTGCTGCAGGCTGCCCTTCGACTCGCAAATGTGCTTCAACTGCTTTTCCCATTCCCGATAATAGGAGAACACGTCCTCCACCTCGTTATAAAACAAGCCGAAATCCACTTCATTTCCTATATCATACCAATTGCTGTCCGGCGAAATCGTGTCAAACGAGTCCGGAATCCCACAACAAATAATCGTGATGCGCCTCATGTCAATCGACAGCCGCAGCCTGTCAATGTCCTCCGGAATGCCGATATAAAGATACCGCTCCTCAAACTTTTCGATATTGCGGTGCAGCAAGCGCGTGCTTTCCAGCGTCGGCTCCGCCGGCCTGCCGCACACTTGCACGAAATCGTAGCGGCCAAGCCGCTCCGAAAGAATGTCAATGCTAATGTTCATGGCCAACCTCCTCGAATTTTACCCTATAATTTCCTCAAGAAAGCTGTTCTAAAACCCTGCTGACACATGCCGCTATGCCGGAATCCCGCCATGCTGGTACGTGTCAAAAATCGTCTGCGGATTTTCATAATAAAAGCTCCCGTTGTAATCCTCTATCAGGTCGCTCGTCTTCGAATTATATGCCGCAACCAACGCGTCAATCACGCCGATATTTTCGCTCTTCGCCACCATGAGGACAAGGCGTTTGTACACCTTTCCAATGTCCCAATGAGTCGGAACGGCATATTCACATTCCGCGACATTGTCAAACGTCCCTCGGACAATTCCCTTTTCCTCTATAAAATCGTCGCTCACTCTATCTATATTGTCACTATGATAAACATCCGCCAAATCATATATTTTTTCAAGCGTTTCCCTGCCAAGGCAATTCACGACATCCACCGGCTTGTTCTTTGTTTTTCTCGCAATATATCCAATCAGGCTGCAGACAAAAAATAAATCATTTGATTTCTTATCCTCCCTGCCGTTCATCATTTCAGCACCTCCTCACAACTCACAAATTTCAAGCACTTCAATGCGTCCGGCGTACAAAAATTAATCTGATGCGTCGGATATTTGAATTTTGCCAACATCCAAAACTGTTCCCGGGTAAGAATTCCTTCTATATAATCCGATATGAAATTATAAATCTGGTCATTTGCCATCGCACCAATTACGATGTCGTAATCATGAATTTTTCCACTACGACACGCTATGACGAAGTCCAACCACTCGTCCGTCATGGTTTTAAATTCAAGTATTTTCAAACTCTCCTCCAATAACAACGAGTAGCTATTGACCATGGGCGTATCATACCTTTTTGCCCAGCGCACTGCTTGTTCCTTTATTACCGTACAGTAAAATCCGATTCCAAAATCTTTCGTATTTCGTCCCTTTATAATCCTTGGTTCTTGGATCTTCGTATAGCTCCCGTGATACACCAACATCCTGCCCATTTTGCTCCCTCGCTTCCGAAAATGTAGGAATCAAACAGTATTCTACCCCCACAATCCCATGGCTTGATTGAAGATTACGGAAAATATCATATCATGGGACATACAAGAATGCAACAAACAAAATTCAATCACAATTTTTTGTGCAATCTACCATATACGTCACGTATTCATGGTCAAAATGATAGCCCAGCTTTTCCGCCAAGGCCGCCGACCACTTATTCTGGGCATCCCAACTGGGATACCACCCTCGTTCCAGACATTCCAATATCAGCTTTGCCCCGCATATGTAGGCAAGCCCCCGCCTTCTATAATCTTCCCTCGTGTCAATCTCAATTTCGATGCCTCCAACATAACTGGAATAAGACGAAGCTCCGGAAACGATTTCACCATCCTTTTCCATGACTGTATATACCGGTCGTTCAGAGCACAGTGCACGCTCTAATTGAGCCGTCTTGCCGATGATTTAGAGCCGTCTCATCGAATGGCTCAACCAAGCGGAAACAATTCCTCTATAATGGTAGATGGCACAC